>CAYFGZ010000022.1:0-36021 GCA_964342575.1 uncultured Nisaea sp.
GCAGCCCCTGTAACTCCGAGTGTTTGGCCGGGTTTCAATGCTAATAAGTCCAATGATAGACGAGCCGTCAACGCGTTCATCGGTAAAGTGCAAGCCTGTACGTGGGAAAAACCGGTAGGGGCTGGGACAACTGCTTGAGCCTTTAAGACGATTTGCTCCCGATAGCCTCCATGAGTGCCCTTTGGAACAACCATTGCTATGACATTGTCACCCACTTTAACTCCTGTGGACACTCCCTCACCAACTTCATCAACTATGCCGGCAATATCCATACCCGGAACATATGGTGGCGGGTCGGTATGTTGCTTTTTTGCGTAAATATCGGTTCGTCCAAGTGGGGCTCGGCGAGCGCCGGTTCGCGCTAATATGTCGGTTGGATTAACGGCAAAAGCGTGAACTTTTACCCGTACTTCCCCTTCGCCGGCCTTCGTTTCTGCTACTTGAATAATTTCCAATACATCCGGCCCTCCGTGTGAATAAAATCCTACAGCTCGCATGGTGTCGCCTCCAGTACCTCGCGCAAATGATAAATGTTGAGTATTTTCTGACTGATTATAACGTCGTATTGGGCATTCTTTTGGCCAGTCTATCCAGAATAGGCAGGATGATCTCTTGTTTTTTTGACGGTAGCGCAAACACCAGTCGATCGACGCCGGCATCCTGCAGCTTATTAATTTCACTCATTTCTGAATCAAGATTAAAATATGTTACTGGAACTTCAGCCGGATTTCGCTCAAATTCGGCTGCTAATTGTCGAAAGCGCGGCAAGACCTCGTAGATATTCATGGTTGATGAGCTCACCCCACTTGGCATCCAAGCATTGCCGTATCGTAATGCCCTTTTTGCCCCCTGTGGAAAGCCGCCGCCCACCATAATGGGTGGATGAGGTTTTTGAAAAGGTTTTGGAAACGCAATCATCGACCCAAAGTTGACATATTTGCCGGTGTATTCGGCTTTTTCATTAGACCAAATACTGCGCATAGCGCCAACCCGCTCGTTCATCAATCGAAAGCGATCCTTAAAATCACCAGTTCCGTGATCCCGCATTTCTTCTGCATTCCAGCCTGCGCCAATTCCAAAAAGAAATCGCCCATTCGATATCTGATCAAGACTGGCTACTTGTTTTGCTAGTTGTATAGGATCACGCTGAACGACTAAACAAATCCCAGTTCCGAGTTTTATCTTTTGGGTTACTGCCGCTGCTGAGGCTAGCGCCGCAAAAGGGTCGAAGACGTCATAGTAAATCTGTGGTAAGTCGCCGCCCCCGGGAAAAGGCGACACTCGCGGTAATGGTATGTGAGAGTGTTCGGGGAACCATACTGATTCAATTCCCCTCTCTTCAACGGCGATCGCGAGTTGTGAGGGAGATATGGAATACTGGGTGGTAAATATAACAACGCCAAATTTCATTAGTCTGCTGCCGCCCCGGCTGAATTGTAGAAATGCCCTCCCCTTATCTCCATGGCACGACGATGAGCTGCCCTGGCCTTAGGGTTCAAATCGACAACTGGTCGAGGCTCGAATTCCCAATCTTTGGAGGATGCCATTCCGCGAGCAACCATAACCGTTTCTCTCCGACCTATGGGTTTTGTGTCGGGCGTAACAAATGCAATAGCGAAACCAATGCGGCGGTCGTTACTATGATTAGCGTCAGAACCATGGATCACGCCGTAATCGTGGACCGACATCTGGCCAGGCTTCAGTACCAAATCCGCTGACAGTGACTCGTCAATTGGTCCAGCTATTTTTTCCTTTCGGAAAAGAATATTATTTGAGTCTTCTGGGTCGTCAATATGTTCGAGTTGTTGATGATGTGATCCCCTAATTACTCTCATGCAGCCATTTTCTCTGTTACTTTCAGTGAAGGCCACCCAAGCGCGAACTTGGCGTCCACCAACGAAATCGGCATATGTTGTGTCCTGATGCCAAGGAACATATGCGCCATCACCCGCGTTTTTTATGAAAAATGCAGTAGAATAAATAAGAAGGTCCGGGCCAATCAGATCTTCGATCACGTCCAAAAGTGTTTCATCATGACATATTTCATCTAACCATCTAAAAAGAAGATGGGGCTTGAACCGTGATAGTGTTGCAAGTGTCTCTTCTGGGGGACGGTGATTCACACTTTCTTCGAATTTTTCCAAAGCGTTTCTATAAAAGCGTGCTTTATTTTTTGAAAAAATTGGTATTGGTGCTACGAAGCCATCTTTCTCAAGCATTTCTTTTTGATCAATCGTCAAAAATTTTGACATAAGACACTCCATTCTCAAATGAAACCTAGCTCTAAAACCAATTATAAACCTCGTTTGAAGTGATTGGAACCAGACCCATGCTATTTGGAGTTTACTTAAATTAGCGTATCAATTTCATATCTTTTTAATGCCGCTCCCCAGAGTCGCCAAACTTTTGGATGCTCTAGCACGTTTTTCGTGATTTCCAAATCTCTGCTTAAACCATATTTTTTTATACATTTGACAATCGAGGCGATGATCTTTTGTTCAGCTAGAGTTGTTAAATTACACTTGGAAACAGGAATATGGTTGCCGTTTTTATCCCTCCGTCCGTCTTGCCATAGAAACAACCATCCATGCTCTGGGTTTATGGGCGGTGCATACGCTTTAGTCAGCATATCTAGAACGACAAATCCAGTATTTCGAACATCTACTCGTATTATTGGACCATAATTATCAATCATAATCGATCTCCAAAAAATTACTTTTAGTCGTTGCTAGTGATTTTTTCAGCAGGCTGTTGACGCAAATTTTCGGTGCTAATTAAAATATAATTCCAATAAAATAATGTATCACGTTTGTGGGTGAATTTTAGTATATTATTTGGGGCGCAGTTTCTGAAAATTGATACTAAAAGAGATAGGTGTTTTTCTAGCGATGACTGGACGTTTGATTATATGTTCCCTTACAAGTTTCGAGGATATCAGGGTAATATTCATCCTTTCCATTAGCCGCTAGAGATGCAATTATTCGCACGCTGTGTAGGGATTTTCGCACATTACTAATTGAGTGGATATAGAGGCGACAGTCAGGAATGAATGATTTTAAATGGGCCGGGAAAATATTGGTTATCGTGATAGTGTCATTCTTGATTTACCTTGGCGGAATTCGCGTGGTGGCACTAATGGGATTAGTATAGGCGGGAAGTAACTTAGGGAAAGTAGGGTTTAGGTCCACTGTGCTTGCTTTAGAAGCAAAGGCCGAAACAAATTTGAAAGATCGGAAATTGAATTTTGGACATTAGAACTAATTTTTTTCCGATATTTGGATCAGCAATAGGCTCTTTAACTCACTGACTTCAGACCGTAGTAACTGTATTTCATGAAGAGTTGGGCTATCGTCATTATCAATCGCAGTTCTATTATGGGTTCCTTCACTTTCATCATCGAATCTCTGCATAGCATCTACGATAATGCCGATAAATAAATTTAAGACGGCGAATGAGGTAATAAGAATGAAGGGTATAAAAAAGACCCAAGCCACTGGGAACTGCTCCATAACTGGGCGCACTATACCCATTGACCAACTTTCAAGGGTCATTATTTGAAACAACGTATAGGCAGATCTTCCAATGTCACCAAACCATATCGGAAAAAGCTGCCCAAAAAACTTGGTCGCTATAACTGAAAATACAAAGTAAATTACACCTAATAAAAGGACCACCGACCCCATGCCGGGGACTGCTTTTAGTAGTGCATTGACAACGCGCCGTAGAGAGGGAACAGCTGATACCAGTCTCAAAATACGAAGTATTCTTAACGATCTGAGTATAGATAAGGAGCCCGAAGCAGGCAGTAAAGCGATGGTTACTACTGCCGTATCAAAAATGTTCCATGGGTCTTGTACAAATTTTTTACCCTGGGCGAATATTTTGATGGCTAATTCTGCCACGAAAATACCAAGTATGATTTGGTCGATTAATCTTAGGAGCGTACCATATCTTCTTACTATATCGCTATCCGTTTCTAGAGCGAGGATTATAGCGTTAAAAATAATAAGTGTGATGATCACCAATTGGGTTGACCGAGCATCAATTATTTTTTGCAAATGATCCCGGTAGTACATCTGATTTTTCCCATCTACGTTAATTCTAATTTCATATTACAAGGCATGTTTCATTCACATTCTCAATGTATCCCTTAAAAAGGTCTAGTGCCTTAATCTCAGTTAATCGATTTTAATTGGCCATGCACTGATAGTTCCGTAAATACCGTTACTATCGTGATGGCGGAGGGAGCGGGATTCGAACCCGCGTTACCTTTCGGTAAACACGCTTTCCAAGCGTGCGCCTTAAGCCACTCGGCCACCCCTCCAGCTTGCGGCGGAGATTAGCCAACCCGAGCTTTTAATGCAATGTTAATAGCGGGCAATTATCAATTAAAGGAGTTCAAAATCCACTATATTTTGCTCTGTGAGTAGGGTTAATTGAACGAAAGAATGCACTGAAACTTGGGTATACGATGCGACGGTTATTAAAATCTTTAGGATGGGCTTTAGCAACTTTGGGTATTTTACTCGGTTCTTGGGACATTGCTATAAGCGTTTGGGTTGACGCCATATTATTAACGGACTTGGGGACGGTATGGCATAAGCTTCATGCTCGTAGTTTACTATTGATAGAGTCAGCCATATCGAGGTATATGCACCCCTACCTATGGAATCCCATTGTATTAGGGATTTTACTTGCGCCATTGGCGATGGTCTTGCTTATAATGGGTTTGTTGATATTGGTTCTTCTTAGGCTATTTGATCTACAAAAGTGATTAAAATAACCGCCTGAGAAAGATAGATGATGCAACGGTGATTGAATAAAAAGCGGGAATTTTTTTCTCATGAGGTTTTTAAAAAAATTGATTCCGTTTCGTAAGCGCAAGCCTCAAATTGCCGTGGTGCGGCTTGTCGGTGTTATAGGGAGCTCGGGGAGTTTTAGGCGCGGGTTGAACTTGCGCGCTGTTGAACCGGCCCTAGAGGCTGCGTTTAAACAAAAAAAGACGACGGCTGTAGCCTTATTAATTAATTCACCCGGCGGCTCGCCCGTTCAGGCGGATTTGATTCAAAAAAGGATTGGAGATTTGTCCCAAGAATCAGGAAAACCGGTTTTTGTTTTTTGTGAGGACGTGGCGGCTTCAGGAGGTTACTGGATTGCCTTAGTGGCGAATGAGATTTATGCAAACCCTAGTTCGATTATAGGTTCTATTGGTGTTGTTTCGGCGAGCTTTGGATTCCAAGAGGCGATCTCCAAAATAGGGGTGGAACGGAGATTATATGCAACGGGATCGAAGAAGGGAATGCTGGACCCATTTCAGGCTGAGGATGCGGATCACGTGCTTCACTTGAAATCTTTACAAAATGAGATTTTTGATCTGTTTTGCGAATGGGTTACTTCTCGTCGCGGAGCCAGATTAAACGGAAACCCAGAAGAACTATTCAGTGGTGCCTTCTGGACCGGCCAGAAGGCTAAAGAGCTTGGTCTAGTAGATGGAATAGGCGAAATGCGCTCCGTTATGCAAGAGCGATTTGGAAAAGATGTAACCTTTAAAACGTATGGGCAGAAAACAGGTTTACTGGCTCGCCTTCGTTTATCCGGCGAGGCATCGCCGGATAATGTCAGAAATGAAACCCCAGGTGATATTGTATCAGAGCTTTTGGAATTGATTGAATCAAGGTTGTTATGGAATAAATTTGGGCTTTAAAAATAAATTGAACGTGATTTTGCTTGATATAGATAAATTATGTTGAAAGTTTGATCTATTATGAGTGCTGAGTTAGTTGTCGTAGGAGGCGGGCAAGCCGGGTTTGCCTTAGTAGCAAAGTTACGTAAGATGGGCGACGGACGCGCTATTACCCTAATTTCTAATGAGCGGCAGCTTCCCTATCAACGCCCGCCTTTGTCAAAAAAGTATTTACTTGGGGAGCTCGAGTTAGACCGTTTGCTGTTTAGGCCGCAACGTTGGTATGATGACAATGCTGTCTCACTTGTTTTAAATACGAATGTGCTGTCTATCGACACTGTGAGAGAAACCATTGAATTAGATGATGGACGGACTATTCCATATGCAAATTTAGCTTTAGCAACAGGATCGTACGCTGTCAGATTACCAACTGAGTTAGGGGGTGATTTGGATGGTGTATACGCGATTCGTAGTACATCTGATGTTGATAGAATGTCTAAAGAATTTATAGCAGGCAGAACAGTTTTGATCGTAGGAGGGGGCTATATAGGATTGGAAGCAGCTGCGGTTGCATCGAAGTTAGGGTTACGGGTTATAGTTGTAGAACGAGAAGATAGAATTCTGAATAGGGTAGCGGCTAGATCAACTTCTGATTACTTTTACAGACTTCACGCGGCGCACGGAGTCCGTATTTTGCAAGCAACAGGTATAGTAGAACTGATGGAGTCTAATGGACATGTTGATGGAGCTCGTCTTACCGATGGGACAGAAATACATGTAGATTTCGTAATTTGCGGGATTGGAATAAGGCCGCATCAGCAGCTTGCTGCTGAAAGTGGATTGAAGGTATCAGATGGTATTGTTGTAGACAAAACCTGCCGCGCCTCCAATTCAAAAATTGTGGCGGCGGGGGATTGTGCCTGCTTTCCCTATAGGGAGACTTTTATCAGGTTGGAATCAGTTCAGAATGGTGTTGACCAGGGAGAGGCTGCTGCTGTCACGCTATACGGGGACGAGGTAGATTATAGACCGTATCCATGGTTTTGGTCGGAGCAATTTGATGTCAAACTGCAAATAGCTGGCTTAAGTGCTGGGTTCGATAGAAGCTGCACAAGGCCTGGCTTGAGGTCCGACTCGGAGTCGACTTGGTATTTTAAGGAAGATCGACTTTTAGCCGTAGATGCGATGAATGATTCCACGAGTTATCTAGTTGCAAGTAGACTTTTGAAGATGGGTGTTAATCCTCGGTACGACCAGATTAGTGATCCAAATTTCAACCTCAAAGGTCTTCTAAAGAACGATCATAGTAAGAGAGATTGATGTTCAACAATATAGGAGCGAAGCCTTGCGCCTTTTCTATTCACCTAATTCTTGTGCTTTAGCATCTCATATTATTCTGGAGGAAGTGGGAGTAGATTACTCCCTTGTACTAGTTGATTTTTCAAAAGAAGAACAAAAGCAGCCTGGTTACATGAAAATTAATCCCAAAGCACGTGTTCCGGCGTTGCAAATAGACCAAGGTATTTTGACAGAAACACCAGCCATTTTATTTTTCCTAGCTCAGAGTTTCCCAGAAAAAAAATTGGCTCCTCTAAATCATCCCTTTCAACTAGCGAAGGCTCAGGCTTTCAACAGCTATCTATGTTCGACGGTGCACGTAGCGCATGCCCATTTAAGCAGGGGAGCACGTTGGTCAGACGATGAATCGGCGATCGCATCTATGACCAGGAAGGTACCAAAAACGGTTGGAGCCTGCTTTCAGCTGATTAACGACACGATGTTTGAAGGACCCTGGGTTTTGGGAGAAGAATACAGTATTTGTGATGCATATCTATTTACCCTAACACGCTGGCTTGAGCGTGACGGGGTGGATAGAAAGAAGCTGCCGGAGGTTGATTCACACTACTGCCGCATGTTGGACAGGATCCCCGTCCAAAATATAATCCATATGCACAATACTTGATAAGTAATTGAGCGGAATTAGCTCTGCTGGAAATTGGAATCGAGTGCGCCTTCTTTTATTAACGGCATTAACTTATCTAGATAATCGTCCTTTAGGCCTAGCTTGAATAAGGCTTCAACAGTTTTTTTGTAATAATCGGAACAGGGCCCAAAATCTCCTTCGGCCCCTGCTATTATTTGTGCAGCGCGGTTGTCAGGTATACGTCCGGCATAGAATTGGTGATTTGTATTTGCCACAAAGGTTATAGCCATAATTTTTCGCTGTGTTGTTTGAATGGGTAGCCACTTTGGTACGTATAGATTTATATGCATTTCGCGTCGCCACAATTTATATAGATCTGACTCTAAACGGGATTTCGAGATCTCCATTATTACCCCATTGCACTCACCGCTTGGATACTTTTCTAATCCAAAAACAAGTCCAGGCTGATCAATGGAGCCTCGTGCCTTAAACGACCAAAGGCAAGCCTTCCTCGACCATCCCTTTAGCTTGCCGACCATCCAACTGCTGGTCTCAAAACATGGATTCCATAATAATGCACCATATGAAAATACCCAAATCCCTCCTTCGAACGGTTTTTTTGTCAATGTCGTATTAAGGCTCTGCAGCAGTTCATTTTCGCACAAGGGTTCTGGTGCTATGAAGTTAGAAAATAGAGATGTCTCGGTAAGAGGATTTCGCATTGGTTTTATGTTTTCTGTCAACAGTTAAAGATTTGATTGATAAAGCTATTGAGACTCACTATGCGTTTCCTGCCCATATAGTAGGTTAGTAAAAGCTTTTTTCACGTCTTGCACTTCTAAGGAATCTAGTTGCTCTCGAGCTAGCACAACAATGTGGGCTCCACGGGGAGCTGCCTTCTCTGGAAAGGAAGATGAACTGAAGAGTGAGATGGTTGGACATTTTGAGAGTGCTATTAAGTGCATTGGACCTGTATCGTTTCCGATACAAATGGTGGCCTTACGAGCCAGGGAAGGAATTTGAAAAATAGTTGTTTTCTCAACAAAATTTACTGCTCCCGGGCATTTCTCGAGTATTATATTTACACTGTCTAAATCATTTTCGGTGCCGAGTATGATCGGTATCAACCCTTCTTTCACCAAAAAGTTCGCAATTTTCCCGTAGTTTTGGGCAGGCCAACGCTTGATTTTCATGCTGGGCGAACTACCAGGTACTAGTAGGGCGAACCGGTTTGGTAATTCGAGGTTTTCCAGCCCGTCTTCCATAAAGGATAGGTCTGGATCCGGTACTCTATGTATCCCTGCAATTTGCAGCTGTTTGCGCTGTCTATCCTGACTATGAATAAGTGTTGGGCGCTTATAATGATGGTAGTGACTACACCCGCGAACAATTCCTGACCATTCCGGTCGTTTAGAGGGACCCATTAGCCTATAGTAAAAGCCAGTCCGATCAGATGTTTGTAGATCATATATTCGCGAAAAATGTCCTGAAATAAGTTTTCGTCGCAGATCTCGTAGTTTCCTTAGGTTCCATGGTTTTGGCTCCGTATCTACCCAAATGTCATCAAAAATCTGGCTGCGTCTGCCTAGTTCAATAAATGTTTTTCGGGTGAGTAGCAGAATTTCTGCGTTCGAATGATGATCCCGAATTGCTCGCATGGGACCAAGGGCATATATGAAGTCCCCTAACGCACCTAATTTTATAATCAAAATACGGTCTAAAGGCATCGCTAACTAACTCCCTTTGGGCTAAACCCCAGTATTTCGCAATACAAGGAGATGGTACGATAGCACATTGCAGTTCGAGAAAAGTTAGCTTTGATATGCTGTATCGCAGCTTCAGACATCTTGGTTTGTTGATCTAATGACATTGTAAGTGCTTTTTTTATGCCCTTTGCTAATGAACCAGCATCCCGAGGCTCTACGAGTACTCCCGTTACATTAGATAGTACAGTTTCTCTAGCTCCTCCGTGGTCCGCTGCTACTAAGATACGCCCCATAGCCTGCGCTTCAACAGCTACGCGGCCGAATGGTTCAGGGTCCAACGAAGCAGAGACGACTACATCCGCCATCTTGTAGGCGGCTGCCATATCGGGACAATGCCCGACTATTTTTACTCTTGAATTTAGGTCTTTTTTTCTAATTAGGGCTTCCAGTGTTGATTTGAAAGTTTGTTTTTCTGAGTATGAACCAATCAGGAGACATACAAAGGGCATATCTTTTATTTGAGATAGAGCATCTATCAATAACTCTTGACCCTTCCACCGAGTGATCCGGGCGGGCAGAATGATTAGTGGCGAGGCAGTGTCAATATCCCACTCTTGTATGAGTTTTTCGGTCTGCTGATGTAGAATACTTTCTGAATTGAAGGCATCTAGGTCCGCACCCCTGGGAATAATTCGTAGTTGTTCATGACGTATATCGTATCGCCTGAGGATCTCATCAGCAACATATCTTGAGATGGCGATTACGCGATCCCCCCGCACCATAACCGAGTTATAAAGTTTCTTTGCGAAGTTCGTGTCAGGGTAGCGTCCATGAAAAGTGGTTACAAAGGGCACTTTGTTTTCTTTCGCGGCCTTTAATGAAACCCAAGCAGGCATTCGTGACCGGGCATGCACTAAGCTGACATTATTATCAGAGATTGCCGTTTTCAGTTGTTTATATGATTTATACCAATCAAATGGATTTTTTGAACCAGCTGGGATCTTTATGTGTTTTGCACCGTTGCAGGTTAATTTATCGACTAGTGCGCCACCGTCAGAAACCACCACAGAATTCCAGCCGGAAGAGACAATGGCCTCAGACATTTCGATAGTGCCACGTTCTACTCCCCCTGAATTAAGTGATGGGAGTATTTGCATTATCGTGGGAGGAACCGAATTCTTGGGCGGTTTAAAAAAATCGAAGCCAAGATTTTCAGCTTGCGTATTCATAGCTGTATAGTATGAACGTGTAAAAGTGTTCACTTGACTGTCCTAAGCTGGTTTATGACTTTGAAAGATTTGCTCATGCCTCGTAATACGGTTGGAGAATTAACCAACAAACCATCGTATTTTGTCAAACCCGACGGCGCCCAACTTGCCTATCATAAACTAACAGGTGCTCAGCCGGGAATTATTTTTTTTGGAGGCTTTGCTTCTGATATGGAAGGAACTAAGGCACTGGCTTTAGAGAAATATGCTGCGAATAGAGGTCAATCTTTTGTTAGGTTTGATTATCAAGGACACGGGAAATCGACTGGAAAAATTTCAGAAGGCACTATCGGAAAATGGCTTTCGGATAGTCTCTCGGTAATAGATTCTTTAACAGAGGGGCCACAAATTCTCATCGGGTCGTCGATGGGGGGGTGGATTACTCTCTTAGCTGCTCTAGAGAGGCCTTCAAGGGTGGTAGGACTGGTGGGGATCGCTTCAGCGCCCGATTTTACAGAAGATCTAATGTGGGACAAATTTGGAATCACAGCAAGAGAAAGGTTGCAAAAAAAAGGTAAGTATCTACTCCCGTCTAATTTTGAGGATTCCGACTACATCGTTACGATGGAGTTGATCGAGGAGGGAAGGTCTCGATTAGTACTACGTAAACAGCTCCCCCTAACTGTCCCTATTCGGTTACTTCATGGAACGGCAGATACAGATGTCCCATTCCAAGTCTCACTTAGGCTTGCGGAGCACGTAGACAGTTCTGATGTTGAAGTCACTTTGATTAAAGAAGGAGACCATAGATTGTCTGGGGACAGAGATCTGAAAGTTTTATTTGGAATGTTAGACAGGCTAATTTCGGATGTTTCAGGTAAATGAAACTTATTTTACAGCTATTGGTAGGCATACACTTTTTCTGTTGTGTAAATTTATCCAGTGCTGAAATAAATGACACATTATCCCCTTTGGAACGGTATAGAGCTTGTATGGCGCTAGCCAGAACCGAACCTGAGAAAGCAAACGTAAGCGCGGCAAAATGGATCGACGCAAATGGTGGGATGCCGGCCCAGCATTGTCTAGCAGCGAGTGAATTCTTTTTCGGTGCTTACGAAAAATCAGCCACTAAACTGGAAAAACTAGAACGCGGAATAGAAGAAGAGAATTCTACATTACGTGCACAAATTTTATCTCAAGCAGGAAACGCGTGGCTTATGGCCGCGCGTTTTGAAGAGGCACTCAATACTCAAAATAGAGCTATATTACTTTCGAATAAAGATCCGCAGCTATACTTAGACAGGGCTACGAGCCAGATTAGTCTCAAAAACTATACACACGCATTAGTTGATCTTGAGAAGGCAATTTTTTTAGACCCAAAATTTGGTGATGCTTATTTATATAGAGCTGCTGTTAAGCGATATATTCAGGACCTAAAAGGTGCCATTAAAGATGTAAATAAAGCACTAGCACTAATCCCGGAATTGCCAGCCGCCTTATTAGAGAGAGGAATTATTCGAAAGAAACTAGGCGATGCAGTGCGTGCACGGGAGGACTGGTTGTACATATTGAAAATAGCGCCTGTTAGTGCTGAGGCAAAGGCAGCGAGAGATTGGATTCAAAGGCTTGATAGTGTTAAGTGACTATTTCGACCTATTCACATTTAAATTAATATCCTCGTCGCCCACGGAAAGTAGTACCTGTAAGAATGGTCAGTAAGTGAGCCGCAAAAACGACGAAAGCGACTAATGAAATAATTTGTATGGCGGTGGTTGGAATTAGACAGATGGTTCCTAATTCTTTTTTTCGGCGTTGATGCCAATTTGCCCAAGCGAAAAATAACACGGAAAATACTAGGCCTATTAATGTGCTAGTTAAGTTCATTGTCTCTCTGATTGTATTTTATATTGATAAATTCAGGATGCTTTTTGCAGTAATTGTGACAAATTTTTGTAGCCGGGAGTAGATAACCGAATGCTTTATCTTTTGTCTGTTTCGCATGCCTTTTATTTATTTCGGAAAATGCGCAATTTATCTTGGCATCTTCGATGAATGTTCCTTCGAGGCGTGACAACATTTCCTCCACGGCACTCAATATTTCGGAAGGGGTGTTCTCCTCTACTTTTAATCCCGCTGTTTCGAACTCCTTGGCCAGAGAATAGTTAATAACGCCCTTACTCAGGATTTCTTTGTAAGAGAGGGGGCGATTTTTATTTTGGATGTCTATGATAGTCTTAGGCTGCATAAGATCATATTCGTTATTAGTATGCATAGTATTGAAAATGTTATTAAGCAATAAGCTGGGTGTTCCTAGCGCTCTTGCAGATGCTTCAGGGCCGGATGGACATGATAATGCGAAATATGCTCTAGATATCACTGCTAAGTCCATGAAATCCTCATAATCTTTGTAATTTGGAAGATCAAGAAATTTTGGATTATCAATATCGAAACTTGTAGAAGTTTTGTCGCCTAATCTAACTACCCAGTAACCTTGATTCAGTAAATAGTCCACAGCTGGCTTGTAGTTTTTCAACGTCATATAGCGAAACGAGTGGTAGTCCAGTGAACTTAGGTAGGTGCCTTCCCTCACATGTACTGTAATTATGCGGTCATCGTCTGTGATAGCTAACTCTGAGAAGAAATTATCGCGCTGTTTTCTAAGGTCTGGAGATAATTTCATATATTTTATTGGGTTTCCCTTTAGCTGGTGGCGTACCAAATCCTTCAAAAGTTGTTCGGGGGATTGAAATAGGAAGAAAAGCGAACCAGCCTCGACATTCGAAACATCAAAATGTCCTAACCCAATTATATGGGGGTTTGTTGTTTCGACAAATTTGACGACGGTTGATGCCAGTTTATAAATGGCATCCCCATATTGGAGCATTGAACGGTCTGGGATAATAATCAGTATTTGGTCAAAGATATCGCCGTATATGTTGTGCAATGCCCAGGGTTCCATGGCCATATGAGCGAATCGGCCAGACGCCGGTAATATGTAAATGAGCGTTTTTTTTGATGGTGCAACGTGAGGTGAAATGAGGTTAATTAAATCAGCCATATTGTCGCCCGAGAATATTTTTTTTGTTTCTTCCTCATTAATCACGATAGGCTGGTCGAGTTTTTCTATCATATGCAGTAACCTTAAATAGTTATCTTAGTCTAGGCCAGAGTGGATGAGTATGAAATCTTTGTAATTAACACAGAAATGTCAAATTCTTGGATTAAAAAGGTGTATGAGAAAATAGTATTGATCCCAGCGACTCCGGATGAGAAAGACCTACTTAAAAAGTGGTTTTCACTACCCCACATCCGCCGATGGTGGCACGATGGATGGTCTGAGAAAGTTTATGATGGTGTGAGCAACAACTATCAGAATTTAGAAATTGATCAGACATTTATTGTAAGTTTAGACGGCGAATATATAGGAATGGCGCAAGTGTATTCGGAGCTAGAGAACGGAACCACGTATTTAAACGCCGGGGAACAGGGTATCCGTTTTATGATAGGGGAGACAAGGTATCTAAATAAAAAAATTGGAAGGTCGATAGTAAAAGCTCTTGCTGTTAAAATATTTGAAAGTGCTTCTATTGAACGGATTATTTGTGAGCCGGAAGTCGACAATTGGGCAGCTATCATAACGTTGAAACGGTCGGGTTTTAGGGATCAAGGTAAAGTTAAACGACCCGGGCGAAATGTTATGCGTTTATCCCTTGTGCGCCATCTTTTTCTTTCAAAGACCAACTAGGATATTTTTGGTGAGTTATTTTGCAGCCCAAATCAGTTCCTTTATTTCAATCTTTTGAGCTCGCGTAATATTGGCTCAAAGCAAGCGCTCCAAGGTTCTGAAATGTTTTTTGGGAAACTTTTCATCGACGGAAAGCCAGGAAAAAATGGCGTCCCTAATTGAGTATGATTTGGTCTCAGGTGGAGGACCCATGTTGGGACTGTCAGGCTGCCACCGATCCAACTGACAGTGCTGCTAGGGGATATGATAAGATCCAAGTTAGCTGCAATTGAAAATACAGCTTCCATATCGTTAGAAACGTCGGTGTCGTCAAATACTATAATTTTCTCTCGTATGGGTGTTGGTAACGCGTCTATTTCTTCCTGCCATTTCGTCCCGTATTGAAGGGAAACAAACTGACAGTTATCTAGGGAGAATAAGCTGGTCCAATCTGCAATAGCTGTATAATGGTGATTGCGAAAATCTGACTGGTACTTACTTCTCCAGCAGAACCCAACCTTCAACCCCGCTCCCAAACCTTCAAGTCGATCTTTCCAAGATTGTTTCAATTTCGGGCTGGGAATTAGATAGGGGCCTGTATTTGTGTATTCCTTTATCGATGTCCTAAAAAACTTAAATAGACTTCCGGCCTCAATGGAAGCATCAACTGGTGGACGCTGGGGTAGCCAATTGTAGGATTGCACCGGTTTGAAGCGGTTCCCTACACGTTCCGATTCTCCTATTATAGCTTCGGGAAAAGATCGACTAAATAATGATACCAGTCTTGGATCACATTCAATAAAACATTTCCCTGAGGCTGCTATAGCGTCTTTAAAACAGCTTGCAAAAAACAACTCATCGCCAATGCCTTCCTCCGCCGTGATTAATAAAGTCTTTCCATCGAGTGGCGAGCCATCCCAGCGTGGTGGCCTGCCCCGGTGATCTATTCGGTCTGCCAGTTTTAAGCGGGCATCACGTAAGCTCCAACCGTCTTTAACTCTGCCTTTAGCGAGCAATTGCATCGATCTTCTATTTTGGTAATGATAGGGGTCGTCAGGACTCAACTGGATAGCGATTTCTGAACAAATTAGGGCATCATCCACATGATTTTGCAGGTAGTGAACTTCACCTAACCCCCCATAAGCAGGAGCGAAATTGGATCGTATAAGTAAAGAGCGATAAAAATATTTCTGGGCCCGTTGAAAATCCCCATAATTTATACAAGTAAAACCTAGGTTGCTCCAGGTTTCGCAATGCTGGGGTGCTAATATCAGTGACCGTTTGAGGTTTATATGTGCGGCATCCCATTGATCCAGGTCGGTGTTAATGTTAGCTAAGCGGAGCCAAGTAACTTCGCGGAGCGGCAAAGTTTTTGTTGCATCTATATATAATTCCAGCGCTTCCAATACTTGACCCGAAGCTTTCTTTGCGTCTGCTAATGCTAAAATAGCATCTGCATTCTCTGGAGCAAGAAGTAGTGCTCTATCCAGGGCTGTGATAGCTGACTTCGTTTGTTCTCGTTCCAGCAGAATAACGCCCATGTTTATCAACGCTGCAACAAAATCCCGATTTATAGTTAGCGCTTTTCGATAGGCATTTTCAGCTTCCTTTGGTTTTCCGGCTGTTTGAAAGACCTTTCCCAAATTGGTGTAATACTCTGGTTGCCGGTCATCGTACTTTATGGCCTTTTCCATAAAATCTATTGCCTTGGAAGTCTGCCCCATTTGGTGGTATGTCATACCCAGACAATTTAATGCTGAAGTGTTTTTGGGAGAAATTTCTATTATCTTTCCAAAGCAATTGGCCGCTGCTGAAAAATTTCCTTGGGTGCGATGGTACTCGCCCATTTCGATAATCGCGTTTATTTCGACTTTTTTCATTTCGAGTATTTACTGCTCGCGTCTTGTACCATTGAAAATGCCAGGGGTTCTCCCCGTTTTATGTTCCTTGTAGCGGTTTTACCCAGGATAACATTATAGTATTTGGGATGTAGACCAAGATTAGGCCGGATAGAACGGACATTCTTTTGCGTAAAAATCTCACCCTCGCTGACGTCCGCTACCGCATATAGGCTACGCCGAGCAAAAAGCATCTCTTTCTCTGATTTTTGGGGGGCATATTGGGGTTTACCTAGTGCCGAATGCGCCAGTTGGGTATCCATGACAAGGCTTCGAAATTCATCTGGTTCAAGAGAAAATGCATTATCCACTCCCCCGTTCGTCCTTGAAAGTGTAATGTGTTTTTCAATAAGAGTGGCTCCCAAGCCAACGGCTATTGTCGCTGCACAAGTATCCGTGGTGTGATCAGATAGGCCCACAGGATAGCCAAACCTTTTTTCGAGATCATGAATCGTAGACAGATTAGACTCGTCGATTGGCGTTGGATATGCGCTTATGCAATGGAGTAGAATCACGTGTTTCGCCCCTGCGCGATTCGCAGCGGTTAAGGCGCCCTCTATATCCTCGAGAGTAGCCATGCCTGTTGAAACAATAAGTGGTTTTCCTGTTTTTGCACAGGCCTCTATCAAATTTACGTCGACTATTTCAGGTGATGCAATTTTGTATGCCGGTGAGTTTAGCGATTCTAGTAACTCAATAGCCGACGGATCAAATGGGCTCGAAAATATGGTGATTCCAAGTTCCCTAGCGTGTTCAAATAGGGGACGGTGCCAGTCAACAGGAGTATATGCTTTTTTATATAGCTCATACAGGCTTTGCCCTTTCCAGAGGCCTGACTCTATTACGAAACCAGGGCCATAGTGATCTATGGTAATAGTATCGGGAGTATATGTTTGCAGTTTGACGGCATCGGCTCCCGCTGTTTTGGCTTGACTTACTAGTTCGAGAGCTTGGGATAATTCTCCGTTATGGTTTCCGGAGATTTCAGCGACAACGTAGGGTGGGTGCTCCTTTGTTATTGGTCTACCATCTATGGTAAGTTGTTCTTTCAAAAGTCACCTTTTCGAAACTTCTTTGTAGTCCTTTTTTTATTCCAAATTGTGTAAAAGTGAAACAGATGTTAGGAAAAAAGTATTATATCGCAGAAAAGAGGGACTCTTAACATTAAATAAAATTGGATAAAGAAAATTAAAAATGATTCAAATACAATGGTGATTCGCGTCGATGCGGATGAAAATATAGGAATGGGGCATTACATGAGGTGTCTAGCATTGGCTAACTCATGGTGTCGACGAGGCGGTAGTGCTGTGATTTTAACAAATTGTGCGTATGAACAAAAGCTTTATCCTTCAGGTATTGAAGTAGTAAGCGTTAGCGGAAAGTACAGAAATTCAAGGCAGTTGTTGGATTTAGCGAAGAACAAAAACGCAGATTGGATCGTTGTCGATGGTTATCATTTTAGCGTTGAGTTCATAGAGGAGCTGTCCGGGTACGGCTGTCGAGTTCTTCTCATTGATGACGGTGCAGACCTTGAACATTATCGCGTTGACGTGGTCCTTAATCAAAATATATATGCGTCACCATCGATGTATGCTGGAAAAGCCAAAGCGAAATTGTTGCTAGGACCAAATTACGCGCTTATTCGGCCAAGATTCTGGGCAGAGAAAAGATGGAAGAGAGATTTTTCAAGTAAAGCGTCTCGTTTACTCGTAATATTCGGTGGATCAGACCCTCAGGATTATAGTACTAAATTCATTGAAGGCTATGATTGGTTTTCGGCAAAGGGGGCTCTGAGCGAATTGGATATTCGGTTAATAGTGGGACCATTGAATTTAAATGGTTCTTCTATCGAGAGGTCAGCAGCCAATATGGAACGCTGCCAAGTTTTAAAGGGTGTGATGGATATTGCAGAACATACACAGTGGTGTGACGTTGCGCTGTCGTCGGCCGGCTCTACTGTTTGGGAGCTATCTTTTTACGAAACACCCATGATCTTAATTCCGGCGTCCTTGCTTGAAAAAAAAATCGCCCAAAACATGTCGGACAGCCGGGCTGCGCTCATGTTAGAGAATCTGGATACGGATAATTACGTTGAAATTTTCTCAATCCTTGAGACGCTGATGTATGATGACGAGCTGAGATTACATATGGGGCAAACGGCTGGAAAATTGGTTGATGGTGCAGGTGCAGAAAGGGTTGTGGATGAATTGCGGCAGTTTGATAATTAATTACCAAATCAACATAAAACCAACGTTTTCTCATTGAACTTTTAGATAGGAAGAATCATGCGTTTTGGATGGTTAACTCTCTCACTTTCTTCTTCCCCAGATCAGGACAAGTCGAACATAGAACAAGTACTCTTGCAAGCCCAAGAAGCAGAGAAACTTGGATTCCAGGATGTATGGTTGACAGAACATTATTTTACGGGCGAGAGCGTGTACAATGATGCAATTTTGTTTGCAGCAGCATTGGCTATGAGGACGAACAGCATCCGCATAGGATTTTCGGTGGTTCAGATGCCTTTTCATCATCCAATAAGGCTGGCAACCCAATTGGCCCTTTTAGATAATTTGTCTAACGGCCGTATCGACGTGGGTATTGGTAAAGGTACAGTCTTTAATGAATACGAGTTTATTGGGTACGGATTAAGGAGCGACGATAGCCAAGAGAGAGCCAGGGAGGGGTACGAAATACTGGAGAAGGCCTGGGCTGGGGGAGGATTTAAATATGAGGGTAAATTTTATACCCTGCAGGTTCCGGAAATTAGACCTCGACCTGTTCAGAGGCCAGGTCCACCAATATGGAGAAGTGTAATTTCACCTGAATCGTTTGTAGAATGTGGCAGACTGGCAATACCCATATTGACTGCCCGGCTTCCGCTGGAGTCTATAACTGATCGTTGGTCACTCTATAAAAAAGGTCTAAAAGAGGGAGGCCATAGCCCTGCCATCCAAAATAAACTTCTGCGACAGAATGCTCTGTGGCGTAATGTTTATGTAGCAGAGTCGGATGATCAGGCAGAGAATGAACTAATGGAACTGCTCATTGAAACACGAGAGCATATGATGGCGATTAGGCGCGATTTAAATCCGGAAGATTTCGTTCCCAGGCCAGAGACACTAAATGCCTGGACAGACCCAAATGTTGGTCATGAAGAGGGTGCAAGTATGGCCATGAAAACAGGATCTCTTTATGGATCACCTGAGACAGTCAAGGAACAAATAGCGGAATTGGAGAATGTGGGCGTTTCTCACCTTCTATGTCAGACGGGTTTTGGTGCAATGGACACCGAAAAACATATGAATTCGATCCGTACATTTGGACAGCAGGTGATGCCTAATTTTATGTGAGTGCAAAAATGAACCGGTTTCGGATTGATAGAAATGGTTTAAGTAGGGTGGCTATTGTGCAGGCCAGGATGTCATCGACGAGGTTTCCGGGAAAAGTTCTAGAAAAAGTGGCGAGCAGGCCGCTTTTGTCGTTTCAGTTAGAACGTATAGCCCAAAGCCAAGAAATAGATGATATTGTTGTGGCGACTACCAATAGCAAGGCTGATGACATAATTGAACGTCTCTTAGTGACTGAAAAAGTTAAAATTTTTAGAGGATCTGAGAATGACGTGTTGGACCGGTTTAATTCGGCGGCCAAGAAATTTAATGCTGACATAATCGTTCGGTTAACCGCTGACTGCCCTCTCATCGATCCAGATATAATAGATAAGGTTATCCAGAAATTCTATAACCAGCCGAATGGATGCCAGTTCGCTACAAATGCCATTCCACGGAGCTATCCGGCCGGTTTAGAGGTTGAGTGTTTCACTCGTAAAGCACTCTGTTTTGCGGCAACCGAAGCGACCGAAGAATATGATCGAGAGCACGTTACGTCTTTTTTTTATAGAAATCCGATTAGATTTAACCCTCTTAGCATAGTTTCAAAAAGAGATTATTCGAGTGAAAGATGGACTTTAGATGAACCTCAGGACTACAAGCTGATAAAAGAGATAATAGAGGGTTTATATGATAAAAATAAGCGATTTAGAATGAGCGATATTATTGATATATTGGATGAAAATCCGCACTGGCGTGATATTAACAGGATGGTTTTGGAAACTCCTAGGTTAGTTAGCAACACTACATTTAAAGGTAACGGTACGTGAACAAAAGATATCGTACTGAGCAAGAGGAATTTTGGGCCGGTGATTTCGGAGATCAATACAGTTTGAGAAATAGTGGGATGGAACAAAAACAAGCTCGAGAGCATCTTTTATCTAGAGCTTTAAAGTCGATTGATACATTCGATACAGCTATTGAGTTTGGAGCTAATGTCGGCCTCAATCTTCTCGCTCTCCAAAAACTCTTTCCTAGAACTTTATTGACGGCTGTCGAAATCAACCTCTCCGCAGTTACGAAACTGAAGGCTATGGACAATATAAAAGTGATTCACGGATCGATACTAAGTGATCATGTTGATTGCTCTTATGATTTAGCTTTTGTTATCGGCGTGTTGATTCATATTGATCCGGAGTTTTTACCATTAGTATATGATAATATATATACAGCTAGTAAACGATATATTCTGATAGGTGAATACTATAGTTCCAAACCGACGACCGTTTCATATCGCGGACATGAAAATAGACTGTTTAAGCGCGATTTTGCAGGAGAATTACTTGATAAATTCGAAGATTTGTCATTAGTAGATTATGGTTTTTTTTACCACAGGGACCCAGAGGTCCCGTTGGACGACATAACTTGGTTCCTAATGGAAAAGTCATTGTAGTTGCAAGATTATGCTCTTTCAACTGCCATGGCACATAATTGATTTAGCTGGTTTTATGTTGATTTTGTCTTATTTTTGGAGGTCCTTTCATGTTGACAGATGAACAGGTTGAACAATACTTCGAGGATGGATACGTTATTCCGGATTTTAGGCTCCCGGATAAAACTATTGTGGCTATTCAGAATCGCCACGCTAATCTTCTCGAGCAGTATCCCGAATTTAGAGATTATTGCCCGGCTATTTTGCAATATGATGAAGGATTTGCAGATTTTTGCCGCAATGATGATATCCTCGATATGGTCGAGCAGTTAATAGGCCCAGATATTGCTCTTTGGAATTCAAGTTTTTTTGCTAAGCCAGCAGGAAATGGTAAAGCGACCCCTTGGCATCAAGATGGAGAATATTGGCCAATTCGCCCATTGGCTACTTGCACCGCTTGGGTTGCTGTTGACGATGCCACGCGTGAAAATGGCTGTCTAAGAATCATAAAAGGGTCCCATAAGGATAGTAAATTACTGCAACACGAAACTAATCCGAGTTCCGAGTTGACTTTAAACCAGGAATTAAAGAAGACAGAATACGATGAAGAAAAGGCAGTAGATCTAGTTTTAGAAAGAGGACAAATTTCGTTACACGATGTTTTTTTAGTCCATGGATCCGAGCCTAATACGTCACCTAAAAGCCGACGGGGAATGACGATGCGATTCATGCCCACGACGAGTGTATTTGATCATCAACTTGCTAGGGAGCAGTATAATAATATGCGGGTTCCCGATCATTCCGAAAGAAGGATCTATCATATGAGGGGTATAGATAAAAGTGGAAGAAATGACTTGATTTATTCGTAATCCATACTAGTAGCTTCGGGCGCCTCGCGTTGGTAATACAGGTAAAGAACGTAGGTTGTAGAAAAACAATTGGTGACCGAGGGCAACACGGCTATTCTGAAATCCAGTTGTTAAAACATTAATTTTAGGGGACTCCTTATGCTCACGCAATCAGAAGTTGGGCAATATTTTGAAGATGGATATGTGACTCCTGCGTTTAAACTTCCAGAGAAAATCATTCTATCTATACAAAAACGTCATAACAAATTGTTGGAAAAACATCCTGAGTATAGGGACTATTGCCCGGCACTTTTGGAGCACGATGAAGGTTTCGTTGATTATTGTAGGAATGAACAAATTCTTGACATGGTTGAACAAGTTTTAGGGCCCGATATAGCGCTTTGGAATATCGGTTTTTTTGCAAAGCCGGCAGGAGATGGAAAAGCTACACCATGGCATCAAGATGGTGAATATTGGCCTATTCGGCCATTAGCAACTTGCTCTGTTTGGGTTGCGGTGGATGATGCTACACCTGAAAATGGTTGTCTTAGGGTTATTAAAGGTTCGCATAAAGACAGTCATTTGTTTGCACACGAAACCAACCCAAGCGAAGAACTGACGCTAAATCTCTAGCTGAAGAAAACAGAGTATGATGAAAGTAAGGCAGTCGACATTGTATTGGAAAAAGGACAAATATCCATGCACGACGTCTTTCTAGTGCATGGGTCCGAGCCTAACACTTCTAAAAAAAGTAGAAGGGGTATGGTAATGCGATTTATGCCTACAACAAGTTTATTTGATCTAGAGAATGCCAGCGAACATTTCAAGAAGTTTAAACCAGAAGATGACCAGAGAAAAATCTATCACATGCGAGGCGTTGATAAATGTGGGCAGAATAATCTAGTGTATCTTTGAATTGAATTAACACATGGTGGGCATTACAAAGTCAGCCCCGGCTCGAATGCCAGTAGGCCCGCGGGAAGTACCAACTTTGTGCCCTGTGTAAAACCGAATCTCCTATTGGGAGCGTCCGTTTATCCAGTGACCTATTTCTCTTACCATCACTATCGCCCTTTAAAAAAAAATGCACAAATTATTTGGTATATGACGTAAGAGATTTCTAATCTTACCTTGGCTGCATTCGAATGGCGCCATCTAACCGAATAGTTTCTCCATTTATCATGACGTTATCAATAATCGACAATACGAGCTTGGCATATTCTTCTGGGGTTCCGAACCTAGAAGGGTATGGTACAGAAGCGGCAAGACTTTCTTGGACATTTTCAGGCATGCCTAGAAGCAATGGTGTCGCAAATAGTCCTGGGGCAATTGTATTCACTCTTATACCGTGCCGAGCGAATTCACGGGCTCCGACTATTGTTAGCGCATGGATGCCCCCCTTGGATGCGCTGTAAGCGGCCTGACCTAGTTGCCCTTCAAAAGCGGCAACCGAAGCCGTTGATATAATCACTCCTCTTTCCTGATGTTTAAGAGGTGTTAGTTGTATCATATCGGACGCAGCCAAACGCATTATATTGAATGAGCCTACTAGATTGACATCTATCACCCTTTTGAAATTATTTAACGGCATAGGTCCTGTTTTGCCGACTATTTTTTCGGCCGGTCCAATTCCTGCACAATTTATTAAAATCCGTGATTCTCCGTGTTTCTCCCGCGCCAACGAGATGGCTCGTTCTCCTGAGGTAGCGTCGGAAACATCGCATTCGATAGCAATGCCCTTAACCTCATCGGCTATCGACTCAGCATTGGTTAGATTAACATCTAATATCGCTACCCTGGCACCGGCTGCAGCTAGCGCTTTTGCTGTAGCTGCCCCTAAACCGCTTCCACCGCCTGTAACTATCGCGGCTTGCTCGGAAATTTCCATTCTGCGCTCCATCTGAACAATAAATCTAATGTTCTTTTTAATCGAATTTATTTAATAATAGAAGCGTTATCGAAAGCCAACCAAGGCTCATTTACTGCTACTATAAGATAGGAATTCTAAATGCCAAATGAGGCTATTCCGGGACCAGCGAAGATACTAGGAGTTGCTGGTTTGCTGCCTTTCATATCAGCATCGCTATTGGTTTTTTTATTACCAGATAGTGGGCGTCAAATGGCCTTTGATGTGTTGGTCCACTATGCGGCTGTAATATTGAGCTTCCTGGGAGCGGTTCATTGGGGCCTCACGATGTGTAGGTTGAATCAATCTACTCTCATGTTTAGGGATATTTGGATTGGATTCGGGTGGGGTGTTACTCCTGCATTAATTGCTTGGATAGCAACACAGATGGTACTGACGGCTGCTCTTATTACATTGATTGCAGGTTTTTCAGCTGCCTTTGTCGTCGATGTTTGGTCTAAAAAGAAAAGTTGGATCCCAGAGTGGTATTTGAAGTTACGCAAGCCACTAACACTAATTGTTCTAATTTGTTTGGGGGCAGCCTTGCTAAATATTAGAATTTAGATTGCTCGCCAAGCTATATCTCTTCTGCAAAACCCTCCAGGCCAGTCAATTAAATCAACTGCTTTGTACGCCTCTATCTGCGCAGTCTTTATGTCTTCGCCTAGGGATGTTACACTCAGAACGCGGCCCCCGTTTGCAACTAAGGTCCCTTCATTAGTTCTCTGTGTACCTGCATGGAAAATATTGGTGTTGTCGCTGAAATTTATTTTTTCGGCACCATTAATAATAGAGCCTCTTGAATAATTCCCTGGGTAGCCGTCAGAGGCCATAACAACGCAAACGGCGGCAGAAGAGTCCCAGTACAGCCTCACGTTTTCTAATTGTCCATCTGCACAGGAAATTAACGCAGGCAGCAAGTCACTTTTAAGTCGTGTTAGCAAAACTTGGGCTTCCGGATCCCCAAAACGCACGTTGTATTCTATCAATCGGGGACCGTTATTAGTAATCATTAAACCAGCGTAGAGAACTCCTCTAAAGGGATGTCCCTCCTCGGCCATACCTTTAATGGTGGGCGCGATGAATTTATCCATTATTAATTTGATAAGTTGTTCATCAAGAACTGGCGCGGGAGAATATGTCCCCATTCCCCCGGTGTTGGGCCCGGTGTCTCCGTCACCTACCGCTTTATGATCTTGGGCTGAAGCAAGAGCCACAGCGTTGGTTCCATCGACCAAAGCATGGAAGCTAGCTTCTTCACCAAACAAGCACTCTTCTATAACAATTTCTTTTCCTGCATCGCCAAAAATATTTT
Source organism: uncultured Nisaea sp. (assembly GCA_964342575.1). Lineage (GTDB taxonomy): Bacteria > Pseudomonadota > Alphaproteobacteria > Thalassobaculales > Thalassobaculaceae. The sequence continues at coordinate 24,971 of CAYFGZ010000022.1, forward strand.
CTTGTAATGCTTCCAGGATAGCTTTTTCAGCCTCTTTGATCGTTTGGGCGACGGTGACGCCTTTCCCAGCAGCTAGACCATCCGCTTTTATCACTATTGGCGGGCCCACTTCGTTTACGTAACTGAGTGCGGCGTCGGCAGAAGTAAATCGCTTAAACGAAGCGGTAGGAATGCCGTGGCGCATACAAAACTCTTTTGTAAAACTTTTAGAACCTTCCAATTTTGCTGCTGTAGCACTTGGACCAAATGCTTTAATGCCGACTAACGCTAGTTTATCAACCAAACCAGAGACAAGTGGCGCCTCTGGTCCAACGACGACGAAATCGATGGATTTTTCCAGTGAAAAATCTACGATTGAATCGACATCTTCTGGCGAAATTGGCACACAAATGGCCTCATCGGCGATCCCCGCGTTACCAGGGGCACAATAAAGTGTATTGCACAATGGTGATGCACCGATGGACCAGCAGAGTGCATGTTCTCTAGCACCAGATCCGACGACAAGAATTTTCATATTTTTTTTCTCCAGCGGCTTCCGAATTTGGATATTGTAGAATAGATTGGAAATATGGATGATCGAGCGATTGAGTTTAACGATAATTTACCAGAAGTAACAGTTAGTGAATTATCGAATCAAGTAAAGTTTGCTGTCGAGACAAATTTTCAACGTATCAGAGTACGGGGAGAAGTATCGCGGCCAACAAGGGCATCTTCTGGCCATTTGTACCTAACATTAAAAGATGATAACGCGGTGTTGGATGGCGTGTGCTGGAGAGGAACGGTACAACGACTATCCATCGATCCAGAAGAAGGGATGGAGGTAGTCTGTACTGGTAAGATCACAACCTATCCGGGACGATCTAAATATCAAATAATTATTGAGCAGCTAGAGCTCGCCGGCGAAGGAGCCTTGCTAAAACTCCTTGAGGAACGGCGAAAAAAAATGCTGCGCGAGGGTTTATTTGATCAAGATAGAAAGTTGCCACTGCCCACCTTTCCCTCTGCCATTGGCGTTATAACGTCGCCGACAGGAGCTGTTATTAGAGATATTTTGCATCGTCTGACGGATCGTTTCCCTCTGCGTGTATTGGTTTGGCCGGCGTCGGTACAGGGTTCCAGTGCGGCAGATGAAATCTCCGCGGCTATTCAGGGATTTAACGAACTCGGCGACAATAATTTCGTAACCAAACCCGACCTTTTGATAGTAGCTCGCGGTGGAGGGAGTTTGGAGGATCTTTGGTGTTTTAACGAAGAGGTCGTTGTTAGATCTGTTGCTGCCAGCACTATACCAATAATCTCGGCTGTTGGGCATGAAACAGATACAACGCTAATTGACTTAGTTGCGGATTTACGAGCACCTACTCCCTCGGCTGCAGCTGAAATGGCGGTCCCGGAGCGTTCCGAACTGATTAGCGAAATAATTGAAAAAGAAAAAAGATTGTTTCTTGCTGTAGATCGACATCTAAAAAATTGCGATTTAAGAATAAATGGCCTTAAGAGGGCTCTTGGTGAACCAAGTGCAATTATAGATAATCGCAATCAGCAACTTGATTACTTGGAAAAACGGTTGGGAAAAATAATTACTTCACGCCTAAAGGAGTCTGCAACGGACGTTAAAAATTTCAGTAGCAGATTAGCATCGCCAGATATGCAGATCAAAATTAAGTTGGATGGTTTGTCTAGCCTCTATAAGCGCCTTGATAGTTTAGGAAAGACAGTAATTGTCAAAGCCGATTTACGCTTCGCTGGTCTCATTTCGCGGTTTAAACTAAAAATAATAAAGCAGGCTATCGAAGATTTTCAGTTAGATTTGGATCGCGTTTCGGAATTTCAAGAAAGCAAGATTGATCGAATAATTATAGATATGGCGAAGGAAATGGTGAGCTTAGACCGATTACTCGAAGCCAGCTCGTTTCAGCGGACACTAGATAAGGGATTTGTCTTAGTTCGTGATGATAGAAATGTCCCGGTGTCTTCAGTGAAATCGGTTCACCCAGGGCAACTTCTAGACCTTCAATTTAAAGACGGTATATCGGGAGTGAAAGTGACAACAAAAAGGAGCAAGGCAAAAGACTCAAAAGCTCCAAAACTTATCAAACAAAATACACTTTTTTGATGTTCTATTTCCCATTTGTTTTATTTTTATTTTTTGCTCATGAGGTATTGTCCGAGACAACTTTGAAGGGAAATTTTATTCAAGGCGGCCTTGTTTTTGGAGTCACGAATCCTAAAAACTACGTAACTCTTGATGGTCGACCAGTTCGAATTTCTGATGGTGGGCACTTTATTTTTGGTTTTTCAAGAGATTCTGGTCCAGAAACGGAACTGATTATCCATGGGCCCCGTGGTTCCACCAAGAAGCAATCATTTAAAATAAAGCGGAGGAAATATCGAGTGCAGCGTATTGACGGCCTTCCAAGACACATGGTTACGCCTCCTAAAGATGTATTAAGCCGTATAAGAAAGGAAAATGATAAGATTAGAGAAGCCCGAATGAATGACAGTGGGGAGCCACATTTTATGTCTGGCTTTATTATGCCGGCTATCGGACGCATATCAGGTGTCTATGGGTCTCAAAGAATTTTGAATGGTAAGCCAAAACAACCTCATTTTGGGATAGATATCGCCGCACCTAGTGGCACAAAAGTGGTTGCGCCCGCCGACGGTGTGGTCGTCTTAGCCGAGACTGACTTCTACTATTCTGGTGGCACAGTTATACTTGACCATGGGCATGGCTTGACATCAGCTTTTTTGCATTTAAAGGAATTGTTCGTAAAAAAGGGGGATTTTCTGGCAAAATCCGATGTTTTGGGCTCAATAGGGGATACAGGGAGAGTTACTGGCCCTCATCTAGACTGGCGTGTGAATTGGTTTGAAAGACGTATTGACCCAGGCCTTTTAGTGAAACCAAATAACTAGATGATTATTTTCCCCAACGTCTGTGTAACCACAGCCATTGACTGGGGGTATCACGAACCCAATGCTCTATTTGCTGGTTGATTTTTGTCATTAATGCCAACGTATCGGCTGTCGTACTACCACTATCGGGTAGATCTACAGGATCGCAGAAAGTCACACGGAATTGAGCTCCAGTCAAACGTTCGACACGGGCTGGTATTACAGGACACCTGTATCTCAGTGCAAACGCTGCAAGGGCGGTTGAAGTTTTTGCTGGTCTTCCAAAAAAAGGTACCTCTATTCCTTCATTTAGTTTTTGGTCAACCATCAACGCAAGATGACCGCCTTCACGCATGACGCGTGCCATTTGAATTGCGCCCTTGCGTCCTTTGGCGATAAATTTATTCTCTAATTTTCCGGATGTTTTTCGCAAAACTTTTTCGGCTAATGGTGAATTAAGGGCTCGATATACGAAATTCATATCTAGTCCGTTGGGGTGCGCCAGCATTGGCAGTATTTCCCAGTTCCCCAGATGTCCAGAGAAGACAATTCCTGGCAGATTATCATCTCTCAGAGATAGTATTTTATCTGCGCCGACAACTTCAACTCTCTTATCGTGACCGCTAATGTCTAATCTTTGGATATGCGGATATTCTGCTGCGGTCCGTCCTAAATTTTCCCACATATCTCTAATATTTTTCCGCAGTTGCTTATCAGTCCAATCTGGGAAACAGGCCTTCATATTTCTCTCAGCTCTACTGCTAATTGGCAGCAGGGGCCCGATCGCCCGCGCCAATTTACCGATTAGGCAAGATGCAATATCGATAGGTAATGCCTGTATTATTTTATGTGCTAGCCATGTACAGGCTCCGGAAAGGGGCCACATTATGTATTTTTTTTTCCAGGCAGTTGGGGTGTGAGGATGTTTATATGTCGACATGGTGTAGCCCTCGCTTAAGTAGGGTAAGCAAGTTTTCTTCGTGGTCCCAAATCAACGAAATGTCGATCGGTGTAATGGCGCTTCGATTTGTCTCAGGTATCCTTACATAATCTTTTTTTGTCGTCACTAATTGTGCCCCAAGGTCGCTAGCTTTCTGTTGTAATTTTGTTATTTCGGGAATCGTAAAATTGTGATGATCTGGAAAAGCCGCAAAGTCGACAATCTCTGGCTCGAAAGTTTCTAGGGTTTCCAGAAATTTGTTCGGTCGCCCAATTCCGGCAAAGCCTAGTACTTTAATTCCCTGGCCAATGCCTTCTGGCCATTGTGCTTTAATTGAGGCCGTCAAGACTGGAACGTGATTTGGGATCTGTTTACCTATGAGGTGTTTGTCGGGACCAATTATGACTACTGCATTAGTCCTCGACAGGCCACTTTTAATAGTTTCTCTTAGTGGCCCGGCCGGCATTAATCTTCCGTTCCCAAGCCCATATGGTCCATCTATTGCCAAGATTGAAAAATCTTTATGTACAGAAGGGTTTTGAAACCCATCATCCAAAATAATAACTTCGGCGCCAGCCGCTTTTGCCGCTAACCCTCCAGCTTTGCGGTCCTTTGCTATCCAGGTTGGGGCAATTTCAGCCAATAACAAAGCCTCATCGCCAACTTCTATGGAAGTATGTCGCTTGATATCTACTCTTATTGGGCCAGTCAAAGAACCCCTATAACCACGTGTCAAAAATGCTATTTTATTTCTTTTAGTCAGAAGATGGCCAATAGAGATAGCTGTGGGTGTTTTTCCTGCTCCCCCAGAAACTAGATTTCCAATACATATTACCGGCACACCTAAGTTGTTGGTGGGCGAAAAATAACGTCTAAATAGGCTCGATAATCGAAAAAGTTCCGCTGCTGGCTGTAAAGCCAGAGCAAGTAAACTATTGTGTTGCCAAAAATTGGGAGTTTTCATTTCCCTGCATTTCCAACATCGTCACGGATGAAAGGCTCTAGGTTTGTTAAAATGGTTTGTAAAACCTGTCCGCCAGTCTCCGCGTATTTCAGTGCATTAGATGTGACTATGTCAAATTTCTCCTTATCTTTAAGGAGTTTATTTAGGACAGAAAAAAGTTCCGAACTGTTATTGATCTTAATCGCAGCGTTTTCCTCGACCATTTCATCGGCTATTTCTTGATTTTTGGCCATTAGCGGACCAAATATTACAGCGCACCTAAAGTGAGCCGCTTCGACTGGGTTATGCCCTCCGACCGGCACCAAAGATCCTGCAACGAAGACACAGTGTGCAATGTGAAAAAAAATTGCCATCTCACCGATAGTATCGGCTATGTAGAGCTCTGTTTCTTCGTTTATCCCATCGCCTTTCGTACGTCGTGCCATCCTAAGACCAAATCTAGATCCCAGCAATTCAATCTCATTACTGCGCGGTGGATGTCTTGGGACGATAACGGTTAGGAGGCGGGGAAATTTATTAAGTAATTTCTTCGTCGCCTCTAGTACGGGCAAATCTTCCCCGTCATGTGTACTAGCAGCCAGAAATACGGGCCGGTTATTTATCTGTTTTGCAAGTTTTTCAACCATACTTATATCAAAAGGTAATTTCTGGGCAGAGCGTTTTAAGTTTCCGCTGACGACAACATTTTGAGCACCTAGTATATTGAACCTTTTGGCTTGTTCGGCATTGGTTGCGATAACTAAATTTATGGTTTCAAAAATCGGTTGTTTGAACGCGGTGATAAAACGCCATCTTGTAAACGAATTGCGCGATAATCGCGCATTTATCATCACCACCGGAATTCCCAGCTTGTGAGCCTGTTTGATTTGAACAGGCCAAAATTCGGATTCCATTATCAAGACAAGTTCTGGGTGCCAGTGATGAAAAAATTTTTTAACCCAAGTGGGTCTATCTATTGGTACAAATTGATGGAAAGCTCGGTCTGGCAGTCGATCAGACATCAATCGAGCAGACGTAACCGTCCCGGTGGTTACGAGAATGTTACGTTCGGATGAGGTTTTTAAAAGCTGTTCTATTAAAGCGACTGCTGTAATACTTTCCCCAACACTGGATGCATGTAACCATATTAATTGGCCTTCAGGTCGGGGTATTCTACTTATTCCACGCCGTTCATTTAGCCGATCATAATCTTCTTTCCCTTGGCGTATCCGGCGCAATAAAAGAAGTTCTATAAAAGGGAGGGCAAGGGTCATGATTATTTCGTACACAAGTCTAATCATAATACCGAACCTCTGACTTGTTTGTCACAAATAACTGCTGGCTTAATAGGGAAGTGATCATAACACATTTCGGTCTTGCAACTTAGTTCATTAAGTTTAGCTTCCACGAGAATTCTATAATTTTCTCGTTCTTCATTGGATAATTTTTTGGGCACCCAAATTGGTTCCCCATATATAAATATTCCTTCAGTGAGGGGTCGTGCTATGATCATCCGATCCCAGGTGTCCAGCAATTTTCGGTGTTTGGCATTCCATGCAACTGGGATAATCGGGATACCACTTAGACTTGCGGCTACAATTGTGCCTAATGTCATTCGCATGCGTGGCCCCCGCGGCCCGTCTGGTGTAATTCCAATAGACCGCCCATATTTAAGTTCTTTCAACAACTCACGAAGACCTTCTGACCCCCGCCGGTTAGATGAACCGGCAACTGTATTATAGCCTAAATTCCCGATTGCCCTCCCAATTAGAAGTCCATCGCGATGAGGAGACCGGAGTAGGGTAATTTGTTTTGAAACATCCCATCCCGCAGGCATAGATAATATCCTATTGTGCCAAAAGACTAGAATAATAGGATCATCACTTTTCAAAATGGTCCTAGTATTCTCTGGCATGGACATTTTCCATGTAACCGACTTGGCAAGCAATCTTATAAGGCAGGCAATAGTCCAGCTTGCAATTTTTTGGCAAAGTTCACTACTACGAATATGTTCCCACATCGTAGATTGTTAACTCTGGGCTCTATTATTATTGTCGACCATCTGTTCGGTTTCTGCTGAAAACTGGATGTCGTGAAGTTTAGCATACAAACCACCGCGTTTTAACAATTCAATGTGGCAGCCTGACTCTGCGATTCGGCCCTCTTCTATAACGTATATCCTATCGGCAGACTGAATAGTCGATAGTCTATGGGCAATAACAATAGTAGTACGATTGCGCATAAGCTCGAAAAGAGCATTTTGAACAGCCTTTTCTGACTCCGAATCTAGCGAGGAAGTAGCTTCATCTAATAATAGAACTGGCGCATCTTTTAACATCGCTCGAGCAATGGCCACCCTTTGTCTCTGTCCGCCGGACAATTTTACACCATTTTCACCAACTATTGTGTCATATCCGTTGGGCAGTTCAGAAATGAAGTTGTGCGCAGCGGCATTTTCAGCTGCGGAGGCTATCTCGAAGGGTGAAGCATTTGGGCTTCCATAGCTTATGTTTGCCGCAATTGTATCATTGAAAAGTGAAATATCCTGACTGACCAGAGCAACTTGATTTCGTAGCGATGTTATTTTGATATCGCGAATATCTATGTTGTCGAGCAAAATAGAGCCGGAGTCTGGGTCAAAAAACCTAGAAAGCAAATTTAAAATTGTAGTTTTCCCCGCGCCGGAATAGCCCACCAAAGCGACTGTTTCGCCCGCCGCGATAGACATAGATATTCCGGCCAGAATTGGAGCGGCTTTTTTGTATGAAAAATAGAGGTCATTAAAACTTATGTCACCGTTTGCTCGTTGAATAACTCGAGCATTTTCTGAGTCTACGATTGTAGGCTCGATATTAAGAATTCTAAAAACTCTTTCACTAGCGGCTAAGCCTTCTTGAAGCTGAGCATTTAGGTTGACCAGTTTTTTTACAGGATCATACGCGAGCAAGAGGGCCGTAACAAATGAGAAAAAAGTACCGGTTGTCCGAGTCCCTTCGATTACTTGCCAACCACCATAGCAGATTACAATTACAATGGCCGTTCCTCCCAGAGTTTCCATAATAGGATAGGCCGCTGCCTTGGTGCGAGCCGCTTTGAAGACCAAATTAAAAATCTGTTCAATTAATATACTGGCACGACCCCGTTCGTGAGCTTCCATTCCATAAGATTTTACATGCCGAATATCTCTAAAAACTTCGTTGAGTAAAATCGTCAAGAGTCCTATTTCCTTCTGTGTGTTGGCGGAAACTTTACGCATTTTTTTTCCTATATTAACTAGAGGCCAAATCGCTGTCGGAAAAGCAAAGAATGATGCTAATGTTAGTATCCAATCTTGATAGAACATAACGCCAACCAGGAAAATTAAAGTAAGTGTGTCTCTACCAATGGCAGTAATGACACCCGCCACAGTGCCCCGCATTTTTTCTACATCATTAATAAAGTGAGCGATCAATCCCCCTGTTGGGTGGTTGTGAAAAAAGGACAGATCAGCCCGGGTTAGATGATCGAACATACGTTTTTGAAGATCAGCCAGAATACTTTGGCCCACGAGACTCATTATTACTGTTTGGCCGTAGGTTGCGATCCCCTTTAGTAAAAAGAGGCCCATAACTGTGGACGCTGCAATATAAAGGCTGGTTTTATCTCTCGCGGTAAATACGTCGTCTAAGATTGTTTCCATGAGAAAGGCCAAAGAAGCCGTACTCGCCGCAACTACTATCATTAATAGAACTGCAAAAAATAGCCAACCAAGATGGTGTCGGACATGCTCTTTGAAAAGCCGTACAACAAGAGAGCGGGTTTTTGCACCTTGAACCTCGTTTGGCTGGGAACTCAAGACGAGTATCTCCTAGTTCATCAGTTTCAGTATGGTGTTTCACACTAGTTTCATATTAGCACAATAGATATCCACAAACTACGTTTCTGGAATGACTCATTCTAAGAGATTTAATCCCCCGACCCTGCAACTGTCATTCCGTCGATCCGTACGGTGGGTGCGTCCGTACCCCTTTTGAACTCTAGGTCATTGGCTGGAGCGAGATTGGCAAACATGTCTTTCAGATTCCCTGCCACCGTGACATCTCTAACGGGGTATACGCAAACGCCATTTTCAATCCAAAAACCGCCAGCGCCCCTGCTATAATCTCCAGTAACCATATTTACACTGCTACCCATCAATTCGGTTACGTATAGTCCAGTTCTGATGTCTAACATGAGCGCTTGGGGGTCATTATCTCCTGCCGCCAGATATAAGTTGCTTGCACTAGGACTCGGATTTCCACTAGTGGAGCGGGCAGCATGGCCTGTAGAATTTCGTCCAAGCTGCCGGGCTGTCGCGAGATCAAGAAACCACGACTTAATCTGCCCATTTTCCACAATGCATTGCTTGCTTGTAGATAATCCTTCTCCATCAAATGGTTTGGATCGCAGGCCTCTTGCCCGAAGGGGGTCGTCGATTACCTGAATGCTGGATTGGAAGACCATTTTTTCCATGGAGTCCTTTAGGAAACTTGTCCCGCGCGCTATTGAATTACCGTTTAGAGCACTTGATAAGTGACTTATTAGGCTTCCGCTAACCCTAGGGCTAAATACCACGGGGACATCTGCACTGCCAGGTCTCTTTGGGTTAAGTCGGCGAACGGCCCTTTCCCCGGCGGTGGCACCGATTTGAGCCGGGTCGTCTAGATCAGCCGCGTAAACGGCCGACGAGTATTCGTAGTCGCGTTCCATATTGTGTCCTTCACCGGCCAGTACCACTGCGCTCAAACTGTGACCAGTTCTGCTATAAGTCCCCGCAAACCCATTGCTAGCTACGAGTGTTATTTTAGTTGATGACCAGGCAGCCTCCCCTCCTTCTGAATTTGTTACTCCTTTAACGGCCAATGCAGCCGCCTCCGCCTTGGCAGCTCGTTCTGTTAACTCATCAGCGGTTGGTTCTGTTGGATCAAATAAATCAATGTTCGGGAGCATTTTTGCAGTTTCTGCCGTCGTTGCGATGCCAGCGAATTGATCTTCTGGTGATTCTTTAGCCATCGATATGACGCGCTCTAAAACTTGATCGAGTATTTCAGTTCTTAGATCCGTTGTTGAAACACTGGCGTTCTTTTTTCCAATAAAAACTCGTAACCCTAGGTCTTGTTCTTCAGATCTCTCAATTGATTCTGGTTTTGTGAGTCTCTGAGAAACCGAAAGAGACTGATTTTCAAAATAGACAGCATCAGCGGCGTCAGCCCCAGCTTTTAAGGCTCTATTTATTAATTCTTCTAACAAGCTGCGGCTATCCCTGTTTGTCATAAAGCGTTGCTCTCCAAAAATTAAGCGATTAAAAATCACTCAGTACACCAGATTGAAATTTCTTTCTTTAGAATAATCTAGTCAGAATTATCTTTTCCCCGTTAATCATATGGTGTCCAGATGGGATTTCCGGTACCTGGGAGACCATATTTAGACCATTTTTCGGAGACTAGATCTACTACTCTCTTTTCCATTCGGATTTCTTCACCCCACGTTCGCTTAGTTTCAGGAAATAATTTATTCGTGGCATCTAGCCCGATCTTACTACCTAAACCCGACTCGGGAGATGCAAAATCAAGATAGTCTATGGGGGTATTTTCTATAATTGTAGTATCACGGGCTGGATCCATTTTTGTAGATATAGCCCAAATTACGTCGGCCCAGTTTCGTACATTAATGTCGTCATCAACCACTATTACCCATTTCGTATACATAAATTGACGAAGAAACGACCATACACCCATCATTATCCGCTTCGCGTGGCCAGGGTACGCTTTTTTTATCGAAATCACAGCAACTCGGTACGAGCAACCTTCGGGGGGCAACCAAAAATCCTTTATTTCAGGGAATTGCTGCTGCAATAGCGGAATAAACACCTCATTTAATGCTTGTCCAAGTACGGATGGTTCATCGGGTGGCCTGCCTGTAAATGTAGTTAAATAGATAGGGTTGCTGCGCATGGTTATTGCACTTATTTCGAAAACAGGGAATTTTTCCACGCTGTTATAGTAGCCGGTATGGTCGCCAAACGGTCCTTCCTCCTCGTATTCGTTCAGTGAAATGTGGCCTTCGAGTATAATTTCTGCCTCGGCGGGTACTTTCAGGGGAATAGTTTTACAGTCGACTAGCTCAACTCTTTTATTTCTTAATAAACCAGCAAACTGGTATTCACTTAACGTATCCGGTACTGGAGTAACTGCGGCTAAGATAGTCCCTGGATCAGCCCCAAGCACTGCGGCTACCGGAAAAGGTTGTGCT
>CAYFGZ010000023.1:0-34640 GCA_964342575.1 uncultured Nisaea sp.
CTTCGATTTATGATGCTTGCCCAAAAAAAGGAATTAGAGCATCAAGGGTCTGTTCCGGCTCTTCAATCATCATCATGTGCCCGGCTCCAGTCAAGACTACAGTTTCGCAATCCCTTATAACCGCCTCCATTTCCTTTACGCCGTTTGCAGGCGTCATTCTGTCGTCCGAGCCCAGTAAAAGTAAAGTAGGGCATTTCAGCTTAGTCGCCGTCTCAAGGCCATCTTCCCAGCCATTGCAGGCTTTTAAATCGTTGGCAAGAACACCTGGGGGACTGGATTCGAGCAAGCGCATACTGGCCCCGGCAATCCAACTTCCCGGTGTCCGATTTCCTCCAATTTGAGCTAAACGTCCTACTCCCCACCCGACGATAGTCTCATACGCTTTATGGTCATTCTTAATTGCGGAATCAAGCAAATCTGGATGCACTTGGATTTTTGGAAGCGTACCTAAAAGGGCGAGTTTTTTCGCTTTAGGTCCAAGGCTAGCAGCGCACGATAAAGCAATTAATGACCCCATCGAATGACCAACGAGATACACTTCTTCTACTCCAACAGATTCAAGCAAATCTAGCACCCACGCAGAATATGCTGGAATGGAATCTGGGGCGGGGCCCTCGGATCGTCCATGACCGGGTAGGTCTGGGTTTAATACTGAAAAGCCATGATGAGCAAAAAACCGTGCTTGCATTGACCAAACTGTGCGATCCATTCCTGCACCATGTAACATTATCAGAGTTGATTTAGAAGAATCTGCTCGCTTTCCGCCGGTGGCAATGAACACCTTCTTATCTTGGACCTTTAATTCCATAATTAGACAACTTTCCGAATGGTAGCAGCCCGCAACGCTTGACGAAGGTCTGTTATCAAGTCGTCAACGTTTTCCAATCCAACCGATAATCTGACCAAGTCCTCAGATAATCCAGAAGCCTCCATTGTCTCCGAATCCATCTGTTGATGAGTGGTGCTAGCGGGATGAATTACGAGTGACTTTGCATCTCCAACATTTGCTAGATGGGACCAAACCCCCAACCTTTCAATAAAACGTTTGCCTGCCTCTCGCCCTCCCTTGATTCCGAAAGCAATCATAGAGCCAGCTCCCTTGGGCAACAACCGAGATGCCAAAGCATTATCTGGATGGTTCTCGAGCTCCGGGTATGCAACCCACTCAACTGCTTCGGATTGGCTAAGAAACTCTGCTATCTTACGAGCGTTACCAACGTGCCGATCCATTCTCAATGGTAATGTTTCTACACCTTGCAAGATGTGGAAAGCCGTTGTTGGAGACATACAAGCCCCAAAATCACGAAGTCCCTCAGCTCTGGCACGCATTATAAAAGCTTGCGGACCAAATTCCTCGACAAAATCTAACCCATGATAACCGTCATAAGCTTCCGTCAAAGTTGGAAATTTTTTTGAAGCTTCCCAATCAAATTTTCCGCCGTCAACCAAAATACCACCTATTGCGACGCCGTGGCCGCCCAACCATTTTGTAGCAGAATGAATTATAAGATCTGCTCCATGTTCTAACGGCCGACACAAATAGGGTGTAGCAAAAGTGGAGTCCAGCATTAAAGGTAATCCTGCTCCGTGCGCAATTTCTGATATGGCCGATATATCCATTACCTCGAGCCCGGGATTACCAATTGTTTCACCAAAAACTAACCGCGTCTCGGGGCGAATGGCTTTCCGAAAACCATCTATATCTCTTGGATGCACTTTTGTTGTTTCTATACCAAATCGCGGTAAAGTGTGACTAAATAAGTTGTGGCTGCCTCCATACAATGCGCTAGACGCAACAATGTGACTACCTTGCCCCATTAACGTCATAATGCCTAGCACCAGTGCCGCATGTCCGCTTGCAGTGGCAACTGCACCTACTCCTCCCTCCAACGCGGCTATTCGTTCTTCCAAAACAGCCGTGGTGGGATTTGAAATCCGCGAATAGATATGGCCGGACCTCTCCAAATTAAACATCGATGCAGCATGATCTACATCCCGAAAAACATAGGAAGTTGTTTGATAAATAGGCACGGCTCTCGATCCAGTCTCAGGATCTGGTTTTTGCCCGGCATGCAACGACAATGTATCAAACTCATAAATATTTCCTGATGATCCCACTTTTATCTCCATATAATATTTTTATTTGTCATATAGTTACTGAAGTTGATATACCATTAGATTATTTTCCAGATAATTCTATGCCTTATTATACCAACTTCAACATCTCAGAAGACTATCTATGATAAAAAAACTCATTACGATTAACATTTTAGCAACTATTATCTGTACAATCTTGGTTAATCTACCAAAGGCTTACCCTTCTGTTGTGAAAAGAATCGAACTTAATTCGGGTTCATCAATTATCCTTACCCATCAATGCTACCAGAACCTTTCGGTAACAAACGCTTATTCTAGAGCATCCATTGGAAATTCAAGTAACGGTGTTGTGTTTGCGAACATTGAAAATAAATCAGGTAATAGTATTAATTTACTGGGTATTCAGACTGATATTGCACATAAAGCTAGTTTGCACACCCATGTGAACGACCATGGTATTATGAAGATGCGCCCAATAGATAATATTTTTATCCCAGCTGGCAAAACGCTGGAATTAAAGCCAGGCGGCTATCATATAATGTTAATGGGGCTCAAAGAGCCTCTGGCTGAAGGTTCTGAGTTCAAAATAAAACTAATTTTAGAAGGGCCAGAGGTGCTAGCAACAACTGTAAAAGTTTTACCAGCAGGAGCTATAGGTCAAAATAAAAAAATAAAGCATACACACTGATGCAACAAACGACACTCAGTCGTAAGCTATGGGTTCTTTAAATTTCCCCTTAAAACTCAAATACTCACTATTACTTATGTTTACCCAATAGCGGAAGCGATCGCGTCTCCAAGTTCCTGTGTATTCGCTTGACCTCCTAAATCGGGTGTTTTTGGACCGCCGCCCGACACTACTTCCTCTATAGCATTTACTATTTCACGAGCTGCCTCCCCGAATCCGTGATGTTCTAACATCATCGAACCAGACCAAATTTGACCTATCGGATTGGCTATTCCCTTGCCTGCTATATCAGGAGCAGATCCATGAACAGGCTCGAACATCGACGGTAAATCACCTTCAGGATTAATATTCGCAGAAGGAGCAACCGCTATAGAACCCGCCACCGCGGGCCCAAGGTCAGACAATATATCGCCAAATAGATTGGATCCAACGACAACATCGAACCAGTCGGGGTGCAACACGAAGTTCGCGGTCAATATGTCTATGTGATACTGATCAATTTCTATCGCGGGATAGTCTTTTGAAATAGCAGAAAACCTTTCATCCCAATACGGCATTGTATGAATAATACCATTTGACTTAGTAGCTGACGTTACTTTCTTAAGTCCCAAGTTCTGGCACAAATCAAAGGCATATCGTAATATTCGGTCTGTGCCAAATTTTGTGAAGACAGATTCCTGAACGGCTACTTCATATTCGGTATCTCGGTGCAGCCGTCCCCCAATTTCAGAATACTCACCTTCATTGTTTTCGCGAACAACCCAAAAGTTAATATCCTCCGGCCCCCTATTAGCTAGAGGACATGGCATCCCCTTCAACATTCGGACTGGGCGTAAATTGACATATTGTTTCATTTCTCGTCGGATTGGTATTAATAACCCCCATAGAGAAATATGATCAGGGACTCCCGGATAACCGCAAGCACCAAGAAAAATGGAATCAAAGTCCTTTAAGGTATCAATCCCGTCGTTTGGCATTAATTTACCAGTTTTATGAAATCTCTCACATCCCCAATCAAATTCTTTGAATTCATATTGGATACCATGCTTTTTTCCCACCGCCTCGAGTACCTTAATTCCTTCTGGAACTACCTCCCAACCGATCCCATCACCAGGTATCACCGCAATCTTAAGTTTAGACATGATGTGCTCCAAAAATATGCAACCCCTCTTATACGGTAGATCATATGATGTAACAATCAGAGACGCAGTATTTACTATCTTCAATTTCAGTGAGCAGCCAACAAACTAGATCTTCGGCCTTTATATTTGGAAAAATTGATACTAGGCTCTAGAATTAACTTTAAAAAAGATATCGCCAGTTTTTTCAATCTTTTGTCCAACAGGCGTCGAATAATGATAATAATTACGGTCGTTTAAAAAATACTAATTTGAACATTTTATGATAAATGAAAACCATATACTGAACTGGAAACATAGCGAAATGATAGACTTCCGGAGTGATACAGTTACCAAACCATCTCCAGAAATGTACGAAGCAATGAATAACGCAGAAGTTGGTGATGACGTCTATGGAGAAGACCCAACAATAAACCAACTTCAGGAAAAAGTGGCGGACATGTTGGGATTCGATGCAGGTCTATTTGTGACGTCAGGCACACAATCGAATTTTACGGCTGTTCTAACACACTGTGGTAGAGGAGATGAATACATCATAGGAGAGGACTACCACATATATAAATACGAGGCTGGTGGGACTGCGGCTCTGGGCGGCATAATTCCTCAGACATTACCCGTTCTGGAAGATGGGTCTATTGATTTTGAAATAGCCTTTAAAAAAATTAAATCTGACGACATACACTTCCCAAGAACCAGGCTCATTTGTTTGGAAAACACCCATAACGGAAAAGCATTGACAGCAAGCTATATGAATAAAGTTGCCAGCACAGCAAAAGAATACGGCCTATCTTCTCATTTAGATGGTGCAAGACTGATGAATGCAGCAATCGCAAACAATTGCCATGCAAAGGATTTAACAAAGGGTTTTGACTCCGTTTCGTTATGTCTTTCCAAGGGACTTGGTGCTCCAGTTGGGTCGGTACTAGTCGGCGAAACTGATTTTATTAAAGAAGCTCAACGCGTAAGAAAAATGTTGGGCGGTGGTATGCGTCAAGCTGGTATTTTGGCGGCATGCGGTTTAGTGGCCTTAGAGAAACAAGTTGATCGTTTAGCCGAAGATCATCGACTTGCATCCAGACTGGCGTCGGAACTGGCACAAATCCCAGACATTGCGACCGAACCACAAGGGGCTAATACCAGCATGGTATTCATAGAGGTAAAGCCGGAATATCGCCAGCCATTGCGAGATTATCTTAGAAAGCAAGGTATACTAATAGCGGGAAGACCTCCCACGTTCCGTCTAGTTGTTCATCGAGATATCAATGAGAATGATATAAACACCACGGTAAACGCCATATCAAAATTTTTCCGCGATATCTAAAGAAAGTTTTCTTATAATCTCCAAAACGCTAATAGCCTTGGCCTAAACAAGCCTGCTAATAAAAGACAACCTAGAAGAGAATAAAATCCGCATACAATTGATATATTTTCTATACCTACTCCATAGTCGATCAACCATCCAAATACAGGTGGTCCAAGAGCACTAGCTATAACTTGTATGCCGGCGACCATGGCTTTTATGGAACCTAAGTGGAGAACCCCGTAAAGTTCGGCCCATATAGTTGAAATTATTGTGGCGGTTGCCCCACCAGTAATACCAGCTAATGCCATGAATAAAACAATTGTTAATGAAGAGTCAAAAAAGCCAATGACAAAAGTCGAGCACACCATAGGCAACATATAAAAAGGGGTTAAGCTAACAGCACCATATCGATCAATTAACATTCCTGTTATTACGGACATCCCAACTTGAGACATCGCGTAAATAGAAAAGCAAGAGGCATAAAAGGATAAATCCCAGCCTTTTACATCGGTAAGGTGTACCTGATGAAAATTCAGGCCAGTGATTACAAATGCCGTAGACATCATAGCCATCATGGACAAGAAAAAACGTATATCCCGCAAGACTTGACTGCGCGTCCATTGCACGCCCCCCATTTCACTAGTATTTTTTGGACTCCGACTTGTGCGCTGGATAAAATCGGTCTGCCTAGCAGAATGCCCTTTTAATAACCAAATTAGAAGTGGGGGAACAAGTATCATCAAAATGCAGGCGCTTATAAGCCATACATCGCGCCAGGTTAAAAATAACAATGCAAAAACCGACATAGCTGGAAAGATTGCTTGACCACTTGGGAATCCCAATGCGGCTAAGCTGACAGCTCTCCCTCTGCTAAACTCACCAAAATATCTCGCCATTGTAACAGTTGCGGCCTGACTAAGGAGCCCTTGCCCCACAATTCTAAGCAGAAATATCGCAAGTATAAGCATGAGTACATCTTGCGCGATTGACATCGTAAAACAGGCGCCTGCCATTCCCAAGCATAAGCAAACCGAATATAATCGCAAATCCATTCGATCTATCAATTTCCCAAGCCAAATAAGCAGAAACCCGCTACTTAGCGTCCCCGCAGCGTAGATATTGGCAAATTCCCCATGACTCAGGTTAAAGCTCGACCGAAGTTCCCCGCTGTACATCGCTATGTAAAATGTTTGCCCAAATGTAGAAATAAAAGCGGTGAAATAGCCAAAACTGATAAATCTCATATTATTTCTAATAAAACAAAGATATTTCAATATGTGTTCCTCAACTCCGCCATTCCAACGTCGTTGCTTTTATTGGATTTATAAATGCCTCTTTATTCTGTTTTGATTCGGCATATGCCTTTTTAAGTCTAAAATACCATTTAGCTTGAACGTCCGAATCGTTTACTAGAAGCAAATCAGGATTATGCTTCAGGCCACGCTGTTGTTTTTTAACTATGTCTCTATCTTGCCGTAAAAACCTCTTCAAAAAGGGCCGCAAAACGGGCCGAACTAGAGATAAATACGGTACCGACCAGTATACCATATGCCAAATCATTGTACTATTTGACGTTAAGGGGGTAACCGTTGTGAGGCCTATTAGAGTATTCCTTCCTGCCTCAATATGTTCCATTCTGATCCCGGGTAACTTGAAACTAATTTCTGTCGTTATTTCAGCACCAAGGATCTTGTAGGCCAAGGAATTGCTAGAGGGAGTATGCCTGAGCATGCTGAAGCCGAGTTCAGAGGGACCAAATTTTTTCGATTTTTTGTGAATCGACTTTCGCGATCTCCACCACCATGATTGATGAACAAACGGTCCATGAGCGGGATCCATTAATCCTATAACTGCGTGATCTATATGGCAGGGGAATATTAGCTTTTCAACCATAGCTGGTCGTGCAAATTGTGATGGTATTACTGATTTTATTTCAGTTTTAGTCTGGATTCTAAAATCGCTTGGTACAAAAATCCATATGCATCCCGCGCTTTCATAAAGTGGATATTCATTAATCTTTATGCGGGACAGTTCCATCTCTTGGTCATCTGTAAGAGATGGGATACAAATACAAGTTCCCGAACTGTCAAAACGCCATCCATGATAACAACACTCGACTTCATCTCCTACCAACCGCCCATCACTCAAAGGTATCCCTCGATGCGGACAAATATCTCTTAATGCGAATGCCACTCCATTACTAAGACGCCCCAAAACAACCGGTTCGTTTAAAAATGTCATTGGGAGCAACTGGCCAACTTTTAATTTGTCCGACGGCAGAGCAAAATACCAAATATCTCTCAGAAACTCGTCGCTTACTATATCGTTCATAACTCCAGACACTGCCACTACACTTGCTTCGGCGCAAGAATCCTATACAAAAATATCCAATTTTATATACTGGTTATGCTTCCATACAACAATGTGGCAGCTATTTTCGGAGTGTCGAGCGAACAAAACTCTCCAGATAGTCATTGATTCGTGTAAAAGCAGCAGCCGCTTTATCCTCATTTCCCTCAGCCAAAGCCCTTGCCGCCTGGCCATGCAATCTAGGAGCAAGACTTATATCGCCAGAGCCTCCATGATGTGCGAACCAAAACCTCCTTGTCAGCGGCTGGATCAGACGGCACATCTTGCTAGCGTGCTCGTTACCCATAGCGGCCATACATAAATTATTGAACTCGCTGTC
The DNA here is from genome assembly GCA_964342575.1 of uncultured Nisaea sp. GTDB lineage: Bacteria > Pseudomonadota > Alphaproteobacteria > Thalassobaculales > Thalassobaculaceae. Next base: position 7,917 of record CAYFGZ010000023.1, read on the forward strand.
GAGCCGCACTTGTGAAACAGCGTCATTTCTTGCACTGACGAGATCAAATTCCTTCCCTAAACGAGCGAATTGTAGGCGCTGTTCTAGACTGGATCGGGTGGCCGCCGCTTTCGCCACTTCTATATCTAGTACCCGGCTCACTTCGAGGAGCCGTAGCACAGAACAAGCATCCACCTCCGATACCTTTATCCCGCGCCTTGGCAGAACTATCAAGAGGCCAGCCATTGCCAATCGCTGTATAGCTTCTCGAACAGGTGTTCGGCCAATACCAATACTATCGGCCAGCCCCTTTTCTGTTATAACAAGACCCGGAGCCAATTCCAATCGGACAATTCGCTCCTCCAGCCTATGATAGGCGAGTTCCTTCAAACTATCCGGCGCCTGTTGTTCTGGTACGTCTACATCAGCAACCATCAACTCGCTAAACTTCATATTAAAAACCTCCAGACCTGTCTTAACTGGGATGCACTTCGTATACAAAATACCGGGCAATTCAGAACACACTAACAAACAGTTTTTTCTTACCAGAAGCGTTTATGGCAAAAAATCTTCTATTAATACATCTATATAAAAAATGACGTATACGTGATAAGAATCAAACCGTAGATGAGCCTACAACGGTAGTCCTATGCATCACGCGTTTCTGCGTTCGTTCCCAAGGTCGTCCTCGATGTAACACTGTTCGGTTATCCCAAACAACTAGGTCATTCCTGCGCCATTTATGGCTATACACAAAATCTAGATGAATTATTTTTCTATTCAGCTCCGAAATTAGTCTACGCCCCTTTGTCAAACACATCTCTCTAATGTAAGACGCGTGAGCTCCCAAAAATAAATTCTTAAATCCATTGGTTGGATTTTGTCTCACCATCGCCTGAGGTACAGGTGGCACCTCATATTTATCCTGACTTCTCAAAAGATTTGGATCGATCAATGCTCTGGAATACGCAAAATCGTGAATACAAACCAAGTTCTCAATAGAGCGTTTTCTTGCACAGGTAAGAGACTCATAGGCTCCCCTCATAGTTGCGAACTCTGTTTCTCCACCAACAACTGGAACTTCCCTACCAGAAAGTAAAGACATCAAGGCTGGTATTCTCTTGAACGAACTATCCGTATGCCACATCTGATTTCCAGTATTGAAAATCATCCGTTTATCCTCCGGCGGAATAACTTGGTTATTCTCATCAACGTTGGACAATATTGTTACAACGGTACCCCCACCCGCGGGATTTGAATTTACTGTCGTCTCTAAAGGACCAAATCGCTCCGAAAAAGAGATTTGCTGTTCATCGGTAATAGATTGGTCTCTAAAAACCAAAACAGAATATTCATTAAACGCACGGAGAATGTCAGCAAAGTCCGAATCCACCACGGCCTGAGAAAAAGAAATACCTTTAATTTCTGCCGCGAAGTGTTTACTTAGATTTGTGATTGAAATTGCCATTAAATACACACAGCTAAAGTTGTAGAAAAGCGATCTAAAGTAAAAAATTCGTTTTACAAACACACCCTAGAAAACCATCGCGACTCGGTCTACCGTATCCTCAATCAAAAAATTAAAGATCAGTGCCTTGATCTTTGCTGCGCCTCCCTGATACATCCATAAGCACAATTAGTGAGATTGGGAGAAAAATGACGGATTTCGCCCTTGGAATAGATATCGGCGGGACATTTACGGATGTCGTTGCTCTGAATCTAACTGACGGTAGTTTTCAAACGAGCAAAGTTTTGACTACACCCGATAATCCCCAGAACGGCGCTTCGCGAGGTGTGGATCACATACTCAAGGCTGTTGGGGGAGCTTCCAAAATAGCGCGTATAATCCACGCCACTACTCTATTTAGCAATGCATTGATAGAGCGTAACGGAGCTAAAACCGGACTAATTACATCTAAGGGGTTTCGAGATACTCTTCAACTGCGTCGAGAGCGCAAATACGATATATACGACTTGTTCCTTAAATACCCAGATCCACTAATTTCCAGGGATTTCCGGATGGAGATTCCTGAACGCATTAGTTCAAAGGGGCAGGTAATAAACAAGTTAAGTGATTCCAAATTAATAGAAGCCGCTGAAAAACTAATTGCTAAGGGCGCTTGCTCAATAGCTATCGCGTTTTTAAACTCAAATCTGAATCCAGCACACGAAGAAAGGGCTGCCAAGCTACTCCACCATAATTTCCCAGAACTATCGGTTACAATATCTTCCGAGATAAGTCGAGAGAGCGGTGAATATGAACGAACGTCTACGGCTGCAATAAATGCTTATATTAAACCACTAGCCAATGAATATATAGATGGCCTAGTTTCTGTCCTAAGCGACCAGGGCATAACTGCACCTTTAATGTTAATGCTTTCTAATGGTGGACTCACCCATGCAAGTGAGGCGAAGCGTTCCCCCGTTCAATTACTAGAATCCGGTCCTGCTGCCGGAGCACTTTCAGCTGCTTTAGTTGGCAACCAACAAAACGAAAATCGATTAATCGCCTTCGATATGGGTGGTACAACGGCTAAGCTTGCAATTGTCGATGATGGACAACCTGAGGTGGCATTCTCATTTGAAGCGGCAAGAGAACGACGTTTCGCCCCGGGCAGCGGGCTTCCCGTACGAATTACAACCGTGGAGCTAGTTGAGATTGGTGCTGGGGGCGGGAGCATTGCAAAAAGGGATCCGCTGGGCTTGATGAAAGTTGGTCCCCAAAGTGCTGGTTCAGTTCCGGGACCCGTCTGCTATTCTCGCGGCGGCGTTTATCCAACCGTTACCGATGCGGATTTGCAACTGGGTTATCTGAGTGTAGACGGTTTTTCTGAAAACTCGCTGCAGATTACAGCCGATGCAGCCAATACAGCCTTAGCTGATCTGGGAGCCGAGTTCAAACTAGGGGCTGAAGAAACCGCATTGGGAATCCACGAGGTAGTCTGTGAAAACATGGCAATGGCGGCACAAATTCATATGGCTCGAAAAGGACGTGACCCCAGAAAATATTCTCTTTACGCCACCGGAGGCGCAGCACCTGTCCACGCCTGCGCAGTCGCAAGGAGACTGGGGATAGGGAGGATTATTATACCTCCGGCAGCTGGAGTAGCATCAGCTCTAGGATTAACAATTGCGCCGGCCCGTTCCGACAAAAGTGCTGCTATTTCCCGCATCGTAAGTTCACTGAATATCTCTAAATTGGAAAAAGTATTCGACTATTTAGAAACGGCTGCCTCTGCCGTTGTCAACGATTCCGCACCATGTGGTGCAAACGAGATTAAACGACTGGCCGAACTTCGCTACTCGGGACAGGGGGCTGTCCTGGTTGTGGACATTACCAATGCTAGAAATCACGAAAACCAAATCCAATATATTATTGATACCTTTCATAACGCTCACAAAGAAGCTTATGGGAGGGCATTTGAATCTATAGAAATCGAATTCATGACGGCCCGCGTAACCGTTGAGGCTGCTACTGTCGCCAAAGAACTGCGGCCGAAGCTTCCTATAAGCCAACTAAGAAAAAAGCAAACCTCATCGCGCAGCATTCTATTGCCAGGAAATAAAGAATTTGAGGAGGTGACAGTATATCTTCGTGAAAACCTAAATTCGGGGGATGAGGTAATTGGCCCAGCAATTATAGAAGAGGGACAGTCCACGACGGTCCTACCTGGACACACTAGACTGGTTATCTCTAATGAAGGGAGTATGATTATTGACATCTTAGAGCAGGAGCAAGTCTATGATCAACATGTGACCAACCTAGACGACCCTATACACCTTGAAATTCTGTGGAATCAAATGATCGCCGCCGTCGATGAAGCTGCGGCTTCTTTACTTAGATCAGCATTTTCAACCGTGGTGCGAGAATCCTATGATTTCTCGTGTATAATAACTGATATACGTGGTCGATCGCTAGTCCAGGCTACTGACAGCATACCTTCATTTATCGGAACTCTCCCCGACACCGTCAAACACTTCATAAAGGAATTTTCTCTGAACGGCCTATCTTCCAACGATGTCCTCATCACTAACGATCCACATATGGGTACAGGGCATCTACCTGACATCTCCGTTTGCAGGCCGCTATTTAAAGGAAAAACCCTGATCGGATTTGCCGCTAGCACGGCACATGCTCCCGATATTGGGGGTAAAATTCGTTCCCCTGAACCAAGGGAAGTTTTTGAAGAAGGCCTTCAAATTCCTCCTCTAAAGCTATACGAAAAAGGTAAGCTTAACGAAACCTTAATGAGTATTTTACGCAAGAACGTGCGTGTTGCAGATCAAGTTGAGGGAGATCTGGAGGCTCAGTTGGGTGCTCTTTACATAATGGAAAAACGCGTAGAAAAGATTGTTTCATCCTATAATCTTGATGATTTGTCCAAGTTATCCGCTGCAGTTGGCAACCGAACAGAAGATGCAACGCGAAATGCCCTAAAAAATTTGCCGGACGGCCAATACACATCCTCCGTCACAACCGATGGCATAGCAGGAACACCGATCCAAATTCGATCAATGGTTAAAATAGCGGGTGACGAAATAGAGATAGATTTCTCGGGATCTTCGAATCAGGTCAGCAAGGCTATTAACTGTCCGTTGTGTTATACCCGTGCTATGGCAGCATACGCGATCAAGTCGGCATTGGCACCTGAAATACCAAACAACGACGGAGCACTCAGGCCAATCACTGTAGTAGCGCCCAGTTCTAGCATCGTCAATCCGTCGCACCCCGCTTCAGTTGGCAGCCGTGTCCTCAGCGGACACTTTATTCCTGCTCTAGTCATGGAGGCTATATCTGAAATTGCTCCTGATAATGTCCTGGCTGGCGCTGGATCACCTATTTGGTGCGTAAATATAAATGGATTTCAGCAAGATGGAGAGCCTATAGCAGGACTGTTTTTTTTTAATGGAGGGATGGGAGCTTCTTCCAAAAGTGATGGCCTATCGTGCGTCAGTTGGCCCTCAAATATTTCGTCAACGCCAGCGGAAGAAATCGAGCAACGGCTACCTATAAGAATCATTGAGCGGACTCTTAGAAGAAACTCAGGTGGAAAGGGTCTTTTTAAGGGAGGGGATGGTCAAATCGTTGAATTTGAATATATTGGCGCAAAACCTGGGATATTCGCTTTCTTGGCAGAAAGAACCCAAAGTCCAGCTAGAGGAATTGCTGGAGGAGGATCTGGACGACCGGGAAAGCTTCAAATCAATGGCAAATCAGTTGATCCCAAAAGACAACATATCGTTTCACCAGGTGGCCGAATAGTTTTGGCAACCCCCGGCGGTGGTGGGTATGGAAAGATTTCCCAAAAAACTAATTAGTGCCACTCTATTTGCAACAGAACTTATTGTATAGCTAATCTGCCACAATAATCGGTAATCTATTGCTTAGTGCGAGTAAGGCCTCCAATGGAGAACTATCTTGCCAAGTTGCGTATTCAGCCATATCAATTTTTTCAGAGCTCTCGCGACCAATTATGGTCACCTCATCACCCACTTCAATGGATATATCGTCATGAACTTCAAAAACAAGATGCTCTAGGGAAACTCCGAGAATGGCTAACCGTCTATTTTTAAACAAAATCTTGGAATTCTTGCCGAGCTTGTGAGCTCGATTACCGTCATGCAAGCCGAACGGAATTACAGCCGTCCGGGAATATCTTCTAGCTTTATGGTACCCTCCCGCACCAGGTTTTGGCCCTTGTCCATGTTCCCCAACGTGAATGACTCGGCTTTTGACGGATTTACATACCGGAACAAACTCTTCTAGCGTAGCGAGGGTGGGTTCAAGTGAAGGTAAGCCATATAACAAATGTCCCGGGCAAACAGCTGTACATCTGTCACTCCATCCCATCGCCAAGGCTGAGCTGGCTAGAGCCTGAGTGATGGGAATATGGCACCCATTTTCCTCCAGAGTGTCAAGTAGCTCATAGAATATCGAGAACCGTTCCTTCGAAAAATTCATCCCTTCCTCATCTTTAAAAGAAAGATGGGTATATATTCCTTGAATCCATATATTTTCCATTTTCTGTATTTTTTGAATTAGGTCCACCGCGTTCTCCAAGTTCACACCGAGCCTACCCATTCCACAGTCAACCTTTATGAAGATAGGAACTCCTTGATTTCCTTTATATGAACTAGCTGCAGTATTCGCCGCATTTGCCCCTTCCAAGTCATAAACTGTTGGAATCAGCTTGGCGCTAATCAGCTCCCCCATCCCAGCGGGGAGTGTTCCAGCTAACATCAATATCGGAATTTCAATTCCTGCCTTTCGCATAGCAATCGCATCGGAAAAAGATCCAGTAGCGAGCATTTCCACTCCTTCTTCCTGGAGAGTTTTAGCCGACGGAACAATCCCATGGCCGTATGCGTTGGCTTTTACCGAGGCTATAATTATCACGCCAGAGCCAATTCGTTTGCGAATTAATGCCACATTTCTTCTAAGAGCCGTTCTGTTAAACTCTATCCACGTCGGATGGGTGTGCAATTGTGTCTGTGTGCCCATGATATCGGATAAGTTTCGTTTAAACATTTAAGCCAACAAACTCTAGAACCGAGTCATATCTGGGGAGCCTAACAACTAAGCGATCCGGATGTCGTTCCGCTAGGAAGTCACCAGTATTTAAGTTTTCATATGGAAAATTAGCAATTTGATCTTCTGTTTGAAAGACTAAGGCACCAAATAAGGCGGATCTGTCCCCCAATTTGGACCCTAAACTACCATATCGCAAATCATATTGATCCAGGGAACAAACCGTCAATCTGACATCACCGGTATTGACCGTCAGCGTTCCGTCAGCTTTTTCTATAGCTGCAGCATTTACCAGACGACCATAATTATCAGCAGTACTAGCTGCCTCCTTGGCTATAATAACCACCTCAGAGACCGCCCTTATCTTGTTTTCATGCACTTGCCAATCATCTCGCCAGACAAGCTCTGGCGTTCCATGCTCGCAAAAATAAACTCGTCCTTCAGGGAACACATCAGAGCGGACAGAAACCGTGCGGAACTTAGCATCTTGTATTTTCCCATCCAACTCAACCGGTCTACTAAATGCCTTGGGGGGATCACCATCCATATTGAGTTCACAAAGTTTTTTATACGTTTTATCAACATTGGCGCACTTAAATACCAGCCCATTAATTCCAACTGGTGCGGTAGTTAAATCAGCACGGGTATTTTTTCCGGTAACTACACCACCTACTGGAAAACCTATCAGTTCCAAATAGTCCGAACCAAAAATCATCAGATGGTTTATTGAGCCTAAAGTATGGTAGCCCCGAGGCGTAATGTTAAAACCAAGTTCCGAAAACACGCCCTCAGCGTAGTCCATATCATCCCGAACGTTTATAACAACATGATCCAATTGTAGTTCATCAATCATACTCATCTCATTTCTGCCATCTTTCTAATGGCGTTTATATGTGCACTGACATCTTTTAAATCAGACTCAGCTGTACGGAATGTGAATTCATTCGCACCCATTGATTCCCATTTGCTCATTATATTTCTCCAATCACTGGGGCCATCACCTTGATTTGCGAAAACGGTCGCGTTAATTCCCAGTTTGTCAGGCTCTCTCCCGGCTTCAGCCGCCGCCTGACGAAAAACGGAGATCATTGCATGCGATTCGTTCGTTGGGTCCTGCCGCGGAAACATGAACCATCCATCACCAATGGCCGCCGCTCGACGAACCGCCACTTCCTTCATTGCGCCAATCCAGACAGGGATCGGCCGCTGTATAGGCTCTGGATTAATTCCCGCACTATCGAAGCTATGATAGTCACCCCTGTATTCGATCGTACGGTTTGACCAGAGCTTCTTCATAACATCTATTTGCTCGCTAAACCTCCTTGCTCTATTTTCAAAGCGCATTCCAAGACCATCATATTCTACTTTATTCCAACCCAAACCAACACCTAGCCTAAATCGCCCACCTGACAGGACATCTAGCTCCGCCGCTTGCTTTGCAACTAGAACCGCCTGGCGCTGTGGCAGAATCATAACTGCAGTTCCCAATCCAATAGTGTTAGTGACCGCAGCTGCATACCCCATCAAGACCATAACTTCGTGAAACATGTATTCCCGCGTGTATTTATTCGCAAACGCAGCGCCTCGAGGGGCCTCCTCTCCTAGAACATGGTCTACAAAAGTTATAAAATCATACCCAAGTTCTTCTGCCGCTTGCAGGAAATCTTTTATTACGACTGGATCAGTACCGATTTCTGTCTGTGGAAATGATAAACCCAACTTCATACTGCTTCTCCTTTACGACACCCCGAGGCTAGTACTTCTACTAGTTCGAGTTTTGCTCTAGCTTAGTTTCCCTTTAATATAGGCCGACTCTTTTCGCGATACGCGCGAGCCGCTACCGAGTGATCTTCTGTCGACTGAGCCAATAGAAACTGGTCCACATCGGCATGCATGACTGCTCTGTCGAGAGCCGTAGCATAACTGTTGATACTTCGCTTTATCATTTGTGCGGCTATATGAGGTTTCCCAGAGTAAAAATCGGCCATTTCATGGGCTTTGCCGATTACATCCTCCTTTGCAACCAGCGTATCCAATATTCCCCAACTCGAAAGCTGTTCACCGAAAATTCGCTCTCCTCCAATCATCAATCTTTTGGTCTTAGCAGGGCCAACCAAGCTGACACATAAAGGCATGGTCCTCCACATAAGATTTAATCCCAAGTCTACTTCAGGAAAAAACAACAAGCTATCGGGAGATCCAACCCGAAAATCCATAGCTAGTGCAAGGCATCCTCCTCCTCCAGCTGCCGCTCCATTCCATGCAAGTATCGTAATCTGATCCATCTCTAGTATAGATTGGATGGCCCGTTCCCCTATCCGCCGACGGCGACGTCTTTGGACCAAAGGACCTAAATATTCATCGCCAGAGTTCTGAAGATCGGCTCCCGCACAGAAATTCTTTCCGATACCGGTAAATATCACGACGCGCGTAGTAACATCATCTCTAAAAGATAGTACTGCAGCCTCAACCTCTGAAATCAGACAAAAATTCAATGCGTTAGCCCTCTCAGGCCTATTAAGGCTAACGATTGATACCTGGCCTTGGCGTTCAATAGTAATATTATGAAATTTCATAAAATGTTCTCCGCTCAATTCACAACCGAAATCTTAATACCACCCCTAACAGCAACTAGTTTATTTGTTAACGGTCGCCAATACTTTTAAACTTTAAATCCTGGTGCTATTTCCGTTGCAAATCGTGTCATACTCACCTTTCTTAGTTCGGCGGGCCATCCTTCGCGCGCACAATTTAATATAAAATGATTAAACCCCATGTCCCTATACTCTTCTAATTTTTCTGAAATCGTTTTTGGGCAACCAATTAATTGATTGTCAAGGAAACCATCCAGAGTCGCAGGATCAGCCATCTTCCTTAAATTGCCAAAGGTTTTTGAAAACTGAGTGTATCCTTCTATATCCTTCCAATGATCAGCATCCGCTTCATAATGATCTGCCTGCAATTCGAAAAATTTTGCCATATATCCACGGGCCGTCTCTCGGGCTTCATCATCGGTATCAGCCACCACACAATTTGTGGAGATAGGACGATCGCCAGAAACGTTCAAGCCGATCTCATCAGCTCTTTCTTGCCACCCCGATATAACTTTTTTTAACATATGGGGCGGAAATTGTGTGTTTAAAAGAATAGGCATACCCATATCCGCATTTCCAGCCGCACTTTCTCGACTTCCTACAGCTCCATAGAAAAAAATCCTCTCCCTATTAGGGGTGGGCCTTAACATGACCCGTCTACCAATTTTGTAGTGCCTACCGCTATGCTCAATAGCTACTCCTGATAACCCCTTATTAATAATCTCCATGGATTCGCGAAATCTATCTTTTGCCGAGGCCATTTCAATATCATACGCATCATACTCAATTTTAGCGGTTCCCCTTCCAAAGGCTAGATGCAACTCTCCAGTGCAAAAGTGACTCAGCATAGAAATTTCTTCTGCAAGCCTTAGTGGGTTGTACCATGGCGCGACAATAACGCATGAACCTAATGACAAGCCAGGAAATGCGGCCGCCAGGTGAGCCATCACAACAATGGGACTAGGCGTTGGAAAGTAATCTGTAAAATGATGTTCTAGCACCCAGGCGCAATCGTACCCCAATTCGTATCCTAACCTACAATCATCAAGCATTTGATTATAACGTGAGCCATCATCACCGCCATCTGCAGCCGTTGATGCTGCTACTGCTGTAAAGCCGAATTTCAATCTGCCAATGGTGGTCATAGCTTGTAATACCTCCGGATACCGTTTGCAGCGAGGGCCTTAGCTTTAGCCATTGTATAAGCGTCTAATTATTAAAATACTAATGACCCAGAGTCTGACATATATCTGATCCAGTAATAAAAAAATGCCATATAAAATTAATTTCCGATTGCTCTTTAGTCTTAATGTGCGTCAACTAGGCTGAGGTAATAGCCCAGTTAGCAATCCGTTAGAGCATGAGGCAATCAAATGAACCAACGCACACTCCCACATCATAGTAACACCTGGCACGTGTGTTTAACCACGCTAAATGATATTTTGGTCTCGAGGTGGCAGGAAGATAACATAGAAACGGTTCTTCGAAAATTTAGTTCCCTGGCTTTAACAATGCTTGGAGATCCTGATGCGCAAAAAAGACCAGGTGCTCTTAAGACCGGAGAGCATCAATTTTCAGTAGCAGGATTCTTTATGCATTTGCCAAAAGAAAGGGCTAGTATCTTAGTCGCGGAAGACGGTTTTCCCAAAGAACAACATCGACTCCGTATACCCGACGATCTCGGCCATCCTGGTTGGGTGGTCAAAAATCAGAAGCCATTACTATTAGCAAATACAGATGAACATTCGGACTTTAAACAGATACTTAAAACAGCGCGAATGGGATCCGCAATGTACACCCCACTTGTTCAAGAAGGAAACTTTGTTGGCCAATTTATTACCGCATCACAAGCCAGACACACCTACGGCCCTGACGATCATATTTTGCAGCAAACAATAGCAAACTGTGCCGCACTAATATATTCTATCTCGACCGAAGCTACCTTACTTGGGGAAAGTGGCACATTAAAGTTGTAGGTCCTAAGAGAGCATTTTTGAGTAGTTCGGCACACCCGATCTTAAACTCACTTATTCTATTTAATAGGGGATTACATGCCTTTGAAACTAGGCTTACGCTTATTAAGGAAGGCATCCAAACCTTCTCTACCGTCAATTGAACCAGCCATTGAAGCTATCAACTTGGATTCCTCTTCCAGCTGATTTTCGAGTGACTGGTCGAAGGTTCTGGACAACAAATACTTGACTGCGCCATATGCCTTTGTTGGTCCATTGGCTAATTGCTTGCCTAACTTCTCGGCTTCCCCCTGAAGTTTTTCATCTTCCGCGATGAATGTCACTAACCCCCATTCTTGAGCTTCTTCAGATGTTAATAATCGATTGGTATACATCAATTCCTGGGCGCGCCGAAGCCCGACCACTCGCGGCAGATAATACGAAGAGCTTCCATCGGGTGACAGACCGGCATTCGTATACGCCATCACAAATTTGGCAGAGCGTGCAGCAAAAACTATATCGCCAAACAGCGCCATGCTAAACCCACCGCCCGCCGCCATTCCATTAACCGCTATTATCACTGGGATCTTGCAATTATGAAAACGCTGTATCCCCTGATGTAGAACAGCCGTCAACTCAATTAAAGTCGATTCAATCTGTTCCATCTCAGTTGCAAAAAATTTTAGATCCCCACCGAAACTGTACATTGGTCCTGCCGCCGAAATCAGTATGCACCTAACTTCTGGGTCAGTCGTTGATTTAATAGCAACATCCATAAACTCGTGTGCGAACTTCCTATTGATTGAATTACCGGCTTCGGGCCTATTGAATATAATCCTAGCTAACCCGTCTTCTAAGTTGTATTGAATTGTCTCATAACTCATTCATCTCTCCAAATATTCCTATTTAATTTCTGTCGTTGCATTAAGTAACCATTCGCCGTCGCTTTTATTCAACAAAGGAGTCAATTGTCTCCGAACACGCAAATGATATGCATTCAGCCATCTAATTTCGTCGTCAGTCATGAGCGACCTGATGATCATCGTTGTATCAAAGGGGACTAGAGTAATTGTCTCAAAACTTAGCATATCACGAGTGTTATTTAACCTTTCCTCGGTTTGCACAACTACCAGATTTTCCAACCTAATGCCATATGCGCCCTCAGCATAAAAGCCGGGCTCATTCGAAATAATCATACCCGGCCGCAGCTCAACAGTACTCGTCGTTTTAGAAATTCGTTGCGGACCTTCGTGCACTCCTAAATACGATCCCACTCCATGGCCAGTACCATGATCATAGTCTGCACCTATATTCCACAATGCAACGCGAGCTAAGCTGTCGAGTTGAGAACCGGTGGTGCCACGCGGAAACTTACTAGTAGCAATGGCAATGTGCCCCTTCAATACTCGCGTGAAATAATCTCTTGCCTTATCTCCCGGATTTCCAACCGCTATGGTTCTGGTTATATCTGTTGTTCCATCCAAATATTGCGCGCCCGAGTCAACCAAATAAAGGTCGTTCAGTCTAATAACGCGATTGCTGTCTTTTGTTACTCGGTAATGAATAATTGCCCCATTTGGGCCTGAGCCCGAAATTGTATCAAAGCTAAGGTCCTTGAATAAGTTGTCCTCCGAACGGAAAGATTTTAATTTCTCAGCGACACTCATTTCATCTAAGTTTTCGCTTTTCGCGTTTTCGGAGAACCAATTAAGAAATCTTACAAAAGCTGCTCCATCTCTAATATGAGCAGCGCGTGCGCCAGCCAATTCCGTTTTGTTTTTAAGTGCTTTTGGTATAAGAATAGGGTCCTCTCCCGGGGAGATAATACCGGAACTAGATTGTATTCTTTCTTTTACCCAATAAGGCGATGACTTTGGGTCTATTCTAATTTTCTTTCCCCTGGCAACCAATTCATCCAATGTTGAACCGAACTGTCTAACGGGAAGAATTGATACCAAATTTCCCAAATGCTTGCGGGTTCCCTCGTTAACTTTACGTTCATCGACAAAGAGTTGTACTGTCTCATTACAGTCTAAAATCATGAACGAGAGTGGAAGTGGCGTACGGGGAACATCTGAGCCACGTATATTTAATACCCAGGCGATCGATTCAGGAGAGGTAACCACCAAAGCATCTTCGCCTGACTCCAACAACTTTTTATTTATGCGACTTACTTTTGTTGAAGATAACTCCCCTGAGTAAGAGTTTGGATGAGCAAAAATAGGACCTAAAGATGTCGGCGGTCGGTTGTCCCATATGGCGTCAATTGGGTTACGGGGCAATGCAACTAAATGACCGTTTTTCGGTTCTAATTTTTTAGTGAAATTTTCAATTTCATGACTAGTGTGAAGCCAAGGATCAAAGCCAATTTTGTCGTGTTTCCCGATAGATTTTTCAAGCCATTGGATGGGAGAAATATCCGCCAAATTAAAAATTTCAAAACAGGTTTGATCTACCTGTCTTTGAATTTGAAGTTTATATCGGCCATCTGTAAAAATAGCGGCACTCTTTAATAGAATAATTGCAAACCCAGCCGACCCATCAAACCCCGTCAGCCAACGCAGTCGTTCCGAGCATTTTGGCAGATACTCCCCTTGATATTCATCGGCTCTGGGTAGTAAAAATCCATTCAGACTGAGTTCAGCTAGTTCTCTTCTTAGTTTATTTATTCGATTTTCTTTTGAACCCGATTTTTCGGAGTCGTTTTGATCTATCGCTCGAATTCTGCGAATTTCCATTAGTTGGAAAACCAGATCTTCATCCATCTTGCAATCAACCATGTCCAACCAGCTGTTATCATCTTGAGGCAAGGCCGAAGCATTAACTCCGTCAATAATGGCAATTAACTCAGGGATAGATATCAAAGCCCCTGCCTCCTGCAGAAGCTGATGAACTCGTTCAATCGCGAAAACGGGACTATCATTATTTCTAATTGACGACAATTTGACCATCCAACCTAATATTTCTAATATAAATACACGGCAAGTTCCATCTCCGCTATAATGCGAAAATTTTTAAACACTCATCAGTTTATAGAGTTAAATAAATTTATAGCGAAGTACAAGCGTAGTCCAATCAGATATTTGGCGGCGAGCAAAAGCATTAAATCCAAGCGAATTATATACTCCGAGCACCTCTCTCTCCTGCGAGGATAAGAGTCCACTAAGTACCACAAATCCTCCTACCCTCAACCAACGTCCAGTTTTTGGAGCCATTTGGATTAGCGGGCCTGCCAGAATATTTGCCGTTATTATGTCAAATTTTTTACTCCCAGCTGGCTCTTTCATAGGAAACCCTTCACTCCTATAACAGTAGATGCGCTGAGCTACACGATTTAATTTTGCATTCTCTTGGGTTGTTTTCACTGCATCTGAATCAATATCTAAAGCCACGATGGCTGTGTTGCGCCACAAACGAGCCGCCGCTATCGACAAAACTCCCGAACCACAACCGATGTCTAGGATTTTTTTGGGCTTGAAAAATTGATCCAAATGCAGCAGGGCTCGCAGGCAGCCCTCTGTGCTTGCGTGGGTTCCTGAACCAAACGCTCTTCCCGCCTCTAATTCGAGATTTAACGCACTATTCGGCGCCAATGGACGATTATGCGAGCCATGGATTGTAAACCTCCCATATCTTATTTTTGGGAAAGACAGCCTATTTTCCGCCACCCAATCACGTGCTGGTAACTCCCTAAAATCATATTCCAGCGGCCTACATCCCAATTGGTTGGAAAAATCACTCAATGTTTTCTTGATATCATCAACATTAGGCAGACCATCGATCAAACCATGTATTTCCCAAATGTTTGTGTCACCAACTTTAAACAAGGAGAGAGCGTCCATATATGGTTCTATATACTCTTCGATCAGCGGTACATAATCTTCAGAAATCTTTAGATGGAATTCCCAAATTCCAGTCATAAGCGTGAGACAAACTTGGAAAAAACTTTTTTACCACCCGCTTTATCAAAAGCGACATCAAGCTTGTCTCCGTCGACTCGATTAATGGTTCCCATACCAAATTTCTGATGAAACACCCTATCTCCTGGCGAGTATTCGACATAATCTTCGGCTGCAGCTAAGGAGGAGCGCCCCTCGATCACTTTATACTTTTCTCTATCTTTTGAGCGTCTACGTTTACCACCGACGCCCCAAGCTCTTGGAGTTATATCCCTTTCTGTATTGCTATTGTACCCACGAAAACCCTCCACCATGTCTAATGTATATCCCTCCGTGGATACACCCATCTCGTCGAAGTACTCCATCTGGTTCTCGGGTATTTCAGATACAAACCGAGAAGGGATGGAACTTTGCCAATTTCCATATATTCTTCTGTTAGCGGCAAAGCTAATCTCAATGGTATCGCGAGCTCGAGTTAATCCAACGTATGCCAGCCGTCTTTCCTCTTCTAGGCCTTTATTGCCGCTTTCATCTAAAGAGCGTTGGTTCGGAAAAACTCCTTCTTCCCATCCTGGAAGAAAAACTTTGTCGAACTCCAAACCTTTTGCCGCGTGAAGTGTCATAAGGCTGATTAGCTCTGCTTTATCCGATTCAGCGTTCTCCATAACCAAACTAATATGTTCTAAAAATTCGTTTAAGTTTTCAAATTCTTCTAATGCACCCATTAGTTCCGTCAGGTTATCCAAACGACCCGGGGCTTCTGGAGCTTTGTCTTTTATCAGCATCTCCGTGTAACCAGATTCGTCCAAAACTACGCCCGCTACTTCTACATGGTCGTGACCCTCTAACATCGCTCGCCACCGCCTAAAATCGTCTAGCAAGTTCGAAAGGCTTTTCCGTGTTGGAGCACGAAGTTCGTCGGTTGTAATTATTTTTTCAATAGCCGCCCATAGAGAAATCGTCTCAACTCTTGCTAGATGATGTATTGATTGAATGGAAGCTATACCTATCCCACGTTTAGGCTTGTTAAGTATCCGTTCCAATGCCAGATCATCGTTGGGCTGATAAATTACCCTCAGATAGGCAATTGCATCGCGAATTTCCATGCGTTCATAAAACCTCGCGCCTCCAACCACCTGATATGGTACCCCCAACGTCAAGAATCTCTCTTCAAATTCCCTCGTCTGAAAACTAGCACGCACCAGTATAGCCATGTCATTTAACGACGTGCCCTTGCGATGATAAACCTCAACCTGTTCAGCCACGACCCTCGCCTCCGCCTCCCCATCCCATAGGCTTCGGACAATCAATTTTTCCCCGTCGTTTCCTTCTGTCCATAGAGTTTTTCCTAACCTATCCTGGTTGTGTGAAATTAGTTCAGAAGCCGCTGCCAGTACTCGCGAAGTGGATCTATAGTTTTGCTCAAGCCGAATTACTGTCGCCCCTGAAAAATCTCTCTCAAATTTTAGAATATTTCCGACTTCCGCGCCGCGCCAACCATAAATAGATTGATCATCATCCCCAACACAGCAAATATTTTGCCGACCTTGAGCAAGCAAGCGGAGCCACAAATACTGGGCCACGTTAGTATCTTGATATTCATCTACCAATATATGTGTAAAACGTTTTTGATAGTCACTCAAAATATCTTGGTTTTTTTGGAATAATGTAAGGCAATGTAGCAAAAGATCCCCGAAGTCAGTAGCGTTGAGTACGATGAGTCGTCTTTGATATTGACTATAAATTTCGCGTAATTTAATTGACGCATACTCTTTACACTCATCGTCACTCACTTTATCAGGCGTCAACCCTCGGTCTTTCCATCGTTGAATCACTCCCAGAAGAAGTCTCGCTGGCCATTTTTTTTCATCTATTCCTTCGGCTTGGATTAGTTGTTTCAGAAGTCGAACTTGGTCATCAGCATCCAAAATTGTAAAGTTTGGTTTTAATTGAACTAATTCAGCATGGCGTCGAAGGATTCGGGCACCAAGTGAATGAAACGTTCCAAGCCAAACTTGCTCTGCCATAGGTCCAATCATTTCAGTCACACGATTCCGCATTTCACGCGCGGCTTTATTCGTAAAAGTAACCGCCAATATAGACCAAGGTCGGGCAGCTCCATGCGCTATCAGATACGCTAGACGAGTTGTTAGAACTCGGGTTTTTCCAGTACCGGCACCAGCCAAAACTAATACCGGACCATCAACGGCTTCTACAGCTTCCAGTTGTCTTGAATTCAAACCACGCAAATAATTCGGAAAAGTTTCTTCTTCCGGGTGGAGAAGCGGTTGATCCGTTCTATTATTCTTAGCATCTAAGTCTGACATGTTGTTAGGTCGCTTTTAATCTATCGATACCAATTCAATGCTAGGTCCCAAATATTTCTTCGTCATTATTGTAATATTAGTAACTGAGTCGCCGGAGATTTCATACTAGCAACTGACCCAGTGTTCTTCTTCCCGCAACTATTCTAGGCGCCTGACAGTTTATACAAACGTGTTTTCAATTTTCCCAACAAATACACACCCACTTCATAAAAAAAGATTGGAAGCTGGTTCTATAATACTATGTAATTTAATAAGATGTATTAACATGCTCTATATTGCCGCAAATATAGAAGCATCCCCAATATCAAGAGGTCAATCAATATGAAAATACGGGTGCACCCTGCAACGATTGAGGACTGCGACATACTTCATGCTTTCATCGAGGAACTCGCTAGGTCTCTCAATCTCAGTCATAAGATGCAAAGCCATCCCGACGATCTGCGCCGAGATGGCTTTGGTCGCGAACCAAAATTTAAGGCAATTATAGCTTCATCCGTCAACCAACCCGTTGGGATAGCTCTTTACTTTTTCACCTATAGTAGCTGGGCTGCACGTAGTGTGTTGAACCTTCACGACATCATAGTATCAAAAGAATTTAGGGGCAAAGGGGTTGGAAGGCATTTAATCGCTTACCTTGCTATTAAAGCAAAGCAAGAAGAGTGCTGTCGGATAGATCTAGAAGTCCGGTCTTACAATCAAGCTCGTAAATTCTATGAAAAGTTGGGTTTCTCGCAAGATACTAGTAATTTAATTTACGAAATTGATCAAAACCAATTCGATATTCTGTCCCAGTAAGAAAATACCTGTTGGGTTGACTATAGTTTCAATGTAACAAACTATGAAGGAGCTGACTCTGATTTACGCATTAAAGTTCCTTAATTTAATTGGACGCTATGGCACGATAATTATGCCTGTGGGAGTGGTTTTAGGACTTTCATTCCCAAGTTTGAGTCAAATAACAAAACCGTTGGCAGAGCCCTTGGTTTTATTAATGCTGGGAGTGTCAATTTATCGCCTAGATCCGTCGCTCATCTTCAAAACCCTGAAGCGCTTTAAAGTGATAACCATAGGCATAGTCTGGATTTTGATTGTTATGCCTTTTTGCATTTTTGGTCTTACAAAACTTGCAGATTTACCTGTTGGTCTTTTGATTATAGTGGTGGCATGGAGTGCGTGCCCTCCACTCGTATCAACACCAGGCCTTGCTATATTGATAGGTTTAGATGCTGCTACCGCACTACTAGTTATGATAGGAGCCACAGTTTTGTTCACAGTTTCATTACCCATCATATTATTAGTTTTGACTGGAACTGGATTCGACCTTGACCCCATTACAATGTCTTTCCAATTAATTGGAATTGTCTGTATCTGTGGTCTAACGGCGCAGCTCGCCAGATTTCTGGTTGGAAAATCCGTGGCCAAATCATCTGAACCCGCCGCCGATGGTGTGATTGTTCTACTAATGGCGTTATTCGCCGTAACCATAATGGGGGGTGTGCATGAACCCTGGCAAAATAATCCACAAAAAGTGATACAATTTTTAATAGTTGCAGCGGCTGCTTGTATTTTTTCACAATCTTTTTGTGCATTAATTTTTTCTCAGTTCCACAGAGCAACTGCAGGCTCCATTGCTTTGGCAAGTGGCAGTCGTAATCTAGCGTTATTGATACCAGTAGCCAACGGTACATTTGCAGATAATCTCTGGCTGTATCTAGCCGTGGTTCAAATCCCTGTTTATTTTTTACCCTTGTTGGCAAAGCCATTATATCAAAAACTTTACCTAAAATGAAGATAACTAGTACCTTCTCTTTGGCTTTCTCTAGCCACGTACCGGAGTTTTATGTTAGACCAACTAATCATAATAAAGGTAAAAATTAAGAAACATTTATGCGGCATCTAACGTAAAGGACCAACAACTTATTGTAGATTGTTTGGGTGGGCTAGTCTGGTCTAGCTATTTTCTAAAACCAGATCCAGGCGCATTTTGTTTTACATCTAGCCAAAGCTGCAACACCAAAGACTATCAACTGGATATATAAATTGAATTATAAGCGCTCGAAAATACCGACAGTCCTGAGGAACCTGTTGAGGGCTTGCCTCATTGGCTCGTATATTTTTATTCCAGCGTGCAAACCTGCGACAGATCTTTCCCAGTCAGATCCTATCGAGCCCTTCAATCGTAAGGTCTTTACATTCAATGATGCGCTGGATCAAACAATTCTTCGGCCTGCTGCGCTAGCATACAAAGAAACTGTGCCTAAACTGCTAAGACAGGATATAGCCAATTTTTTACGGTGGTTGGATACTCCAAGTATCTTAGCTAACAATCTTATGCAAGGAGACCTTCAGCAAGCTACAAAAACATTAAAAGGTTTTGTTCTTCAATCTGTTTCCCTTGGAAGTATAGACCCCGAACTCGACTACGGCTTGTCATACCGAGACGAAGACTTTGGGCAAACACTTGGTGTATACGGCGTCGAAGGAGGGGCCTACCTAGTTCTCCCTCTGCTCGGCCCTACCAACCTAAGAGATACTGTAGGACGAACCGTGGACGTGTTCCTGAACCCATTAACATATATTGGTCCAGAAAGCGGCCGGACTATTTTCAAACTAACCAAAGGTTCTTTAGAAGCACTGACGTTTAGGGCTGGATATTTTAATGAAATCGACGAATTACGGGCCGATTCTATTGATTATTATGCACGAGTGAGAACGATATATGGTCAAAAGCGCAGGGCTGCAATAAACAACGGTAAAATACCAAGGAATCTGCCACCCGCTGATTCTATCGACGCTTTTGATGGACAATTCCTAAAACTTCTGAAAAATGTTAAGTGAAGAAGTATAAGGCAATAATCGAACTTAACTGGCAACAATAGAAAATAGGCTATGCTTAGAGCTACCTGCATAATATTCGCCGTATTTTTTGTCGTAAACATGTCTTCGGCAACCAATATTACCGATGGGAAACGCGCTGAAAATTTTATCGAACTTCTAAGTTCAGAAGTTCTAGAACTAACGCAGAATAGATCTCTAACAACAGAACATCGGCGGCAAAAATTTGGTAACTTAGTTGAAAAAAGTTTCGATTTACCGCTGATTGCTAGATTTGTTTTGGGTCGACCGTGGAACTCCGCTACTTTAGCACAACGAAAAGAGTATCTTGAACTATTTATGGAAATAGTGGAACTGACTTACTCAAAACGTTTTATGGAATACTCTGGGCAGACGATTATGGTGACCGGACACGCGCTTGGAAAGAGAAAGTTTATATTGGTCAATTCCCAGCTTTCAAACCCAACAAAAGAAACCGCAAATCTCAAAGTTGTATGGCGACTTATACCTCGCAAAAATTCGTTCAAAATTATCGATGTGGCAATAGAAGGGATCAGTATGGCCATTACCAAACGTAATGAATATTCCTCTGTCATCCAGCGCAGCGGCGGCCAACTCTCAGCTCTTTTGGATGCAATGCGTAAGCAAATTGCAAAGCTGAAGAAGACTTCGTAATTGCGTCTTAATCTCGAATTATAGGCTTGTATTTTATGCGGCGAGGTTGCTCCGCTTCGGCCCCTAATCTGCGTCTGCGATCTTCCTCATATGCCTGATAGTTGCCTTCAAACCATTCAACACTACTATCACCTTCAAATGCAAGTATATGAGTAGCAATCTTATCCAAAAACCAGCGATCATGACTGATTACAACAGCACATCCAGCAAACTCAAGTAGTGCCTCCTCTAGAGCACGCAGTGTATCCACATCGAGATCATTGGTCGGTTCATCCAGTAAAATAAGGTTGGCACCTGATTTTAGCATTTTTGCTAAATGTACCCTATTTCGTTCCCCACCTGACAACTGCCCAACCTTTTTTTGCTGATCAGGCCCACGAAAATTGAAGAGTCCACAGTAAGCTCGACTCTGCATCTTCCGGTTCCCTAACTCTATTTCATCTAATCCGTCAGAAATTTCTTCCCAAACCGTAGAAGAAGCTTTCAGCTCGTCTCTCGACTGATCTACGTACCCTATTTTAACGGTTTCCCCAACCTCAATGGAACCACTGTCCGGCTTTTCATGTCCAGTTATCATTTTAAACAGCGTTGTTTTTCCCGCACCGTTGGGACCGATGACGCCAACTATTCCTCCAGGCGGTAACTTGAAAGAAAAATTGTCGATAAGTAACTTTTCCGAAAAACCCTTCACCAAATTATGAGATTCGATGACTAAATCCCCCAACCTTGGACCTGGGGGTATTACTATCTTCGTGTTATCTAACACTTTCTCTTGGCTTTGGTTCAGCAATTCTTCATAAGCCGTTAAACGAGCCTTGCTCTTAGCCTGGCGTCCCCGGGGTGATGCTCTGACCCACTCCAATTCATTGGCTAAAGAGCGCTGCCGAGCAGCGTCCTGTTTTCCTTCTTGTCTCAAGCGCTGTTGTTTTTGGTCTAACCAGCCGGAATAATTTCCTTCATAGGGTATTCCCTGCCCCCTATCTAGTTCCAGAATCCATCCTGCGACTTCATCCAAAAAATAACGGTCGTGTGTCACTGTCACAACGGTTCCCGGAAAATCATGCAAAAACCTTTGCAACCAGCTAACCGACTCTGCGTCGAGATGGTTAGTTGGCTCGTCGAGCAATAATAAATCTGGAGCTGATAGCAATAACCGACACAAAGCCACCCGGCGTTTTTCACCACCCGATAACGGCCCGACGTCGCTATCACTCGGTGGCAAGCGAAGAGCATCCATGGCTATATCGATATGACGGTCCAAATCCCAGGCATTTGCGGCATCTATTTTTTCCTGAAGTTCGGACTGCTCTGCTAGTAGATCATTCATTTCTTCTTCTGTCATCTCTTCCGCAAAGCGCCCACTAATTTCGTTAAACTTATCGATGATCGCCTTCGTTTCTGACATTCCTTCCATCACTACCTCGTGCACCGTTTTCCCATCTTCAAGTTGTGGTTCTTGCGGAAGGTAACCAATCTTAATGGCCTCAGCCGCCCAAGCTTCCCCAAGAAACTGGGTATCTATGCCAGCCATTATTCTTAACAACGTCGACTTACCGGCTCCATTGGAACCAAGAACACCAATTTTGGCCCCCGGTAGGAATGACAGATTAATATTTTTAAGAATTTCACGTCCACCAGTGAACGTTTTTGACAGTCCCTTCATGACATAAACATATTGATAGGATGCCATAGCCGATCTCCTAATTTATTTTAAACGCTTTTTCTTAAACAGAAACCAAGCCTATTTTTTTGCTTTTATACATGAATTAATTTCTCTTTCTCAAGAATCCGATCTCTAATGGCCAAAATACGCTCAGCCCGCGCCACAACGGGAACGTCGATCATCTTTCCTTCGAATGCGACAGCACCATCGCCCGCGGCCATCGCCACCCTATATGCCTCAACCATGGCCTCGGCTCGAGCCGTCTCTGAATCAGTCGGTGTAAACGCTTCATTCAATATTGGAACTTGTTTTGGATGGATACAAGCACCGCCATCAAACCCTAATCGCCGTGCTATCATTGCATTAGATTTAAATAATTCCAGATCAGTAAACTCAGCGATAGAACCAGGATAACCAATTGGCAGTATACCCGCTTCACGCGCTGTTACCTGGACAGTCTGATAATAACTTAGCAAAGACATTCCTTCTGGCTCTACCATGCCCATTTCTGCAGAAAAATCCTCCTGTCCTAATGCAATAGCAGCCAAACGGGACGACGAACGAGCAATTGCCCTAACATTTAAATACCCCCTTGGAGTCTCTATCAAGGCCATCAGCTGTATATGGCCCGCCTGCATTCCTCGCTCTTCTTCAAGTTCCGTTATAATCTCATCAAGAAAATCGACATGGTCCGCCGATTCAACTTTGGGCAAGACCAATCCATTAACTTCGGGCCATACAGAAGCTTCGATATCAGCGACCGCCATGCGCATTGGCCGGTTAATACGCACTAAAACATCTGCGCCACCCCGGGCAACTAACTCTGCCGCACTCTTGACTAGAGTCCTAGCAGTTGGTTTTTCTTGAGGTGCCACAGCATCTTCCAAATCTATTTTGATAGCATCTGCACCCCTCTCATGAGCCTTCTCGATAAATTTTTCGCTCGTAGCAGGAACGTATAACATTGATCGCCAGACCGGTATCTCTTTCTGCTTATTCATTTAGATCACTCCTTGCTTACTGAGTTCTATAATGTCGGCCTTCGAAAGGCCGATCTCACTAAAAATTTGGTCATTGTGTTCTCCGATATCAGGGGCTTCACTTCGCATTTTGGCTGGCGTTTTCGATAATCTCGGGACAGCAGCGTGCGCAGGAAGTTTACCATTTTTGGTATGACTATCAGGTAAATTAACAATTGAACCTCTCTGATGAACGTAGGGATGTTTAATAAGTTGCGCTATATCAGCTACAGCACCCACTGTAACGTCTGCTTTTTCAAAAATCTCCAAACACTCCATCTGAGTACGTGACTTCATAAACTCCGCAACTATCGGGTCAAGGATATAGTTATTGCGTACGCGGTCTGTATTAGTCAAAAATCTGGGATCATCAATCAAATCCGGTCTACCTATCGCCTTCATCAGCCTCTCTGACATAGCTTGCATAGAGGCCGATAAGGCCACAAATTTACCATCTTTGGTTTCATAAACGTTCCGTGGGGATGTTGTCTCCGATAGACTACCTGTGCGATTTGGCACATCCCCAGAAATTGAGTAAATAGCAGCGATGGGCCCTAACACTGATAAAATGGGTTCAAAAAGTGAAAGATCGATAACCTGGCCGCTTCCATTTTTTTGTTCTATTTCTCGAAGGGCCACCATAATAGAAAATGCTCCATAGAGGCCGGCAATCATATCAGCCAGCGCTAGCGGTGGCAGCACTGGTGGTCGGTCAGCAAACCCGTTCATAGCTGCAAAGCCAGACATAGCCTCCACCAAACTCCCAAATCCTGGTTTGTGACTCCACGGACCGGTCTGTCCCCAACCCGAAATACGCACAATTATCAGCGCAGAGTTTTGGCCCCATAGAACGTCCGGTCCCAAACCCCACTTTTCCATTGTACCTGGCTTAAAGTTTTCTACCAAAACATGCGCTGTGCTGGCTAATTCTAAAAGTAAGTCGCGGCCACGTTCCCTTCGAAGATCCAGACTGATACTTTTTTTGTTGCGACAATAGACTTTCCAGTGTGTGCTTATTCCATCAGTTTTCCAATTCCTAAGGTCATCTCCCACTCCAGGTCGTTCTACCTTAACTACCTCCGCACCATAATCGGCCAGTACATGCGTCACCATATTACCTGAAACAAGTCGCGATAAATCAAGAACCCTTATTCCTCCTAATGGAACAGCGGAACTTGGATCGAAAACCTGTTCTACCAATGACCCCGTCATATTCAACTCCTCTGTGTCTAAATAACAAATTGAGCGGAACACATTTTTATGCAATTAATTAAAGTCTGTATGCAAGCTAATACGAAAATACAATTGCGGTAACATATAAGAATATATTTAGAAAAGGTATTTAACTATTTTATGTTACCTTCCGAACTAGCCGCTACGCTATGAGCAATTTCCAAAAATGCTTTCACATCTTCCTGGGTAGTGTCAAAACTCGTGACCAAACGTGCAAAAACCCTGTCTTTCCCATCTCCCCAGCTATAAAATAAACAATTGTTGTTGTAAAAATGGCTAACATATTCAACGGGCATTTCCAGAAAAATCATATTAGTTTCAACCTTGTATAGGATGGAGATAGATTTTATATCTCTCAAGCCCTTCTCAAGTTGACTGGCCCTTAAGTTAGCATTCCCCGCCATATGTAACCAACGGTTGGATTCTAGATAAGGTAATAGTTGAGCTGATAGGAATCTATACTTAGACAGCAGATGCCCTCCACGTTTTCTCCGAAATTCAAAATCCTTTACTAAATCCTGGTTGAAAAAAACTACGGCTTCGGCCGCGAAGGCACCATTTTTTGTAGCTCCAAGGGATAATATGTCAACGCCAGATCTCCAAGTTACCTCAGCAGGGGATTTACCAAGGGCGACAATCGCATTGGCGAAGCGGGCACCATCCATATGTAGCGGCAAACCATGTGAGCGGGCAACTTCTGATATAGAAGAAACCTCCTCCATCGTATACAATGAGCCAATCTCTGTTGACTGGGTTATGCTAACCACAGCAGGTGGCGAACGATGTACTGCCGGGGCTGGCGAGCTAATATCTAGGGCAGAATGCAGGTCTTTAGACGTAATTTTTCCATGGGCGCCCGCTAGTAAATGCAGTTTTCCTCCCCCCATATAAAATTCTGGCGCTGCGCATTCATCTTCTTCTATATGAGATTGTTCGTGGCAATATATCGTACCATAAGGCGGTGCAACCGTCGCCAAAGCTAGCGCATTAGCTGCAGAACCTGTTACAACAGGAAAAATATTGACCTCTCGTTCGAATATCTCATTGGCAATACGCTTCAAATTTTTTGTAAAAACATCTTCGCCGTAGGGCATTGCAGCAGATGTAGCAGCTTCAGAGATAGAAGTAAGCACCTCAGGTGCAACACCAGAAGTGTTATCGCTCGCAAAGTTTATGGTTCTCTCTGGCACGATATACAATCCATCTAAGGTTGGGTTTCAAACTTAAATCGACCAATTTCTTTGCCGGTTTCTATTTGAAAAATAATTATAATATTATCCCCATTATGGAACTTCATATTCACGAATAATTTTTTTTCATTTGCTGTAATCGAGTGAATCTGAGCGCCGGCTGGAACCTCGGGTTTTGTAAGCCATGGTATGGCATTAGCATCATCCGATTTACTGAGAATCCTATTAGTGATTGTAATGGCAATGATGACAACACCTGCTATAATCAAAATGCCCATTACAACTACCAAAATTTTTAACAATGCAAATGATTTTGAACTATTACCATTTTGCTTATCTACACTTTGAT
The DNA here is from genome assembly GCA_964342575.1 of uncultured Nisaea sp. GTDB lineage: Bacteria > Pseudomonadota > Alphaproteobacteria > Thalassobaculales > Thalassobaculaceae. Next base: position 34,161 of record CAYFGZ010000023.1, read on the forward strand.
TTAAACTATTTTCCATGGTAACTGTCGAACCCAATAAGCTAGAAATAGTTGCCGATCAAAACAAGCTCAGCCCCGATGAGTCCACCAGGCTGGATCGATGGCTTGTAATTCAAATAACGGCTTCGTCTCAATTTTCCAAACTTTCAAGAACACGTATAAAAAATCTTATCCAAGACGGATTTGTCGCGGAGGATGGCCAGACAATAAGGGACCCATCGACCAGCGTCAAACATGGCATGCGGTATACAATTAAAATTCCAGAGCCGGAACCAGCGAAACCCAAACCCCAGTCAATCCATTTAAATATAATCTTTGAGGATGATTATCTTATAGTTTTGGATAAACCGGCGGGGATGGTTGTGCATCCAGCTCCTGGCTCATCACAGGGGACCCTAGTCAACGCATTACTAGCACACTGCGGGGCTAGTCTATCGGGTATTGGTGGAATTAGACGACCGGGCATTGTCCATAGATTAGATA
>CAYFGZ010000024.1:0-34473 GCA_964342575.1 uncultured Nisaea sp.
TGGCCAAAAAACCAAAATAGATGCAGAAATAGTATTGGGTCCCCTCCGCCAGACGGTATAAAGAACGTCGTTCCAAAATTGCGATCTGTCAGCAACATTGTTATCGCGCCTGCCAGTACCGGCAGAGACAGTAGCAGAAGAAATGCGGTAATCAGCATTGCCCAAACAAATAGAGGCATCCTATGCAGGGTCATCCCGGGCGCCCGCATATTGAATATCGTTGTAATAAAATTTGCTGCCCCTAAGATCGAAGATGCTCCGGCCAGGTGGAGTGACAAAATAGCCATATCCATAGACATCCCAGGAGTTCCCTCTTTACCCGACATAGGTGGATATATGGTCCACCCAACCCCTGCTCCTCCATCCGCGAACATAGACAGGAAAAGTAACAAAAACGCCGGGATAAGTAACCAGAAACTGATGTTGTTCATTCGGGGAAACGCCATGTCTGGCGCGCCAATCATCAACGGCACAAACCAATTTCCGAAACCACCAATAAGCGCCGGCATTACAACAAAAAACACCATAATAAGACCATGGGCGGTTACATATACATTCCATACATGCCCATTTTCCATATACTGAACACCTGGATCTTGCAGTTCCATGCGCATATACATTGATATGCCGCCACCAATAAGCCCGGCGATAACCGCAAATATCAGGTACATCGTCCCAATATCTTTATGATTGGTAGAATAGAGCCACCTCAGAAAGCCCGTCGGCGTCCCGTGGCCATAATTATCAGCGTGGGTATGCTCAGCAGCGCTCATCATTTTCCCCCAGACTATTTAATTGCTGTCCAATGCGTTTGCCACCTCAACTTTTGGAGGGACTGCAGCAAATTTCTGTTTGGCCTCAATCAACCAATTCTCATAATCTTTAACTGAGACAGCCTTAACTGCAATTGGCATTGCCGAATGATTGATTCCGCAAACTTGATTGCACTGCCCATAAACAACACCTTCTTTATCTATTTGCATCCATGTTTCATTTGTTCGGCCCGCAATGCCATATATTTGTACAACAGCGGACGGCAAATAGAACGAATGCATTACATCATTACTAGTGACCAAAACCTGAACCTTCTTGCCTACGGGAACAACCAACGGGTTATCCACCGACAATAGATATGTCTGAGTCTCGGGGTCTATATCTTCCTTGGATACCATATAGCTGTCAAACTCTATACCTTGATCCGGATATTCATAGGTCCAGTACCACTGATTAGCTGTCACTTTTATGGTCATATCAGGATCAACAGCCCTATCCCCATAGTAAAGCGTCTTGAAGGATGGCACTGCAACTACAACCAGGATTAGAACCGGCACCACTGTCCACAAGACTTCAATCACTGTATTGTGCGTCGTCTTTGAGGGGTTCGGATTATTGGAGGCCCTAAATCTAAAACAAACATATATTAGTAATGCCAGTACAAATACGGTGATGGCAGTAATTAACCAGAGCAAATAATCATGAAACTGGTGGATCTGAACAGCCACTGGACTCACGGGCTCTGGCACACCCAATTGCCATGGCCGCATTTCGGCCAATGCGGCCGATGCAACCCATGAGTATATCGCAGCCGAAAGCCCCAGTGCTTTAACTATTATCGAACTCATTTGAAGTATTTTTTTCATCTTCAGCGCTCTTCCGCTCCCGTACGATATGTCATGTGTCCCCCTACATCCAGGTGCCAACACGCACCTTAAATCCACCTAGCCCGTCTGGAATGCGAGCTTACTCCGTGACGAGTTCACTCTCAAGCTACCTCGGCGCGTCAGAAAGTCGCGCCAGATACCTGATTTAAGTGATTTTGCACACAAAAACAAGCCTAGGTTGTCGATTATAACTACTCTGAGTTAATATAGGTCAATGCTAGTAGCAATAAGAGCCGTTTTTAGGTTAAAATAATCTCAGAGAACGAGAGAAAAATTTTTGATGAATGATCTAAATAAAACCGATGAAATTTTCTTCCAAAATGAAAACCTCGATCAAACTCGATTGACGAGAATTGTTGAGGATTCGATTGGAAATTTCCACGATGGAGAGCTATTTCTCGAATACCTTCAGTCTGAAGCGCTGATCTTCGACGATGGGCGTTTAAAAACCGCAACTTTTGATACCTCGAAGGGATTCGGACTCCGATCTATAATGGGAGAGGCTAGGGGTTATGCCCATTCTTCCGAATTATCCGAAAATTCTATAAAACGAGCGGCTAACACTGTAAAGGCTGTCAAACATGGGTATGAAGGAACTGCTGCTCACGACCCTATTTCTACAAACACCAGCTTATATACTGATGATAATCCACTGCTTGGAATGGATTTCTCAGAAAAAGTAAAGTTGCTTACGAACATTGATGAGTATGCAAGAACCCGCCACCCAACGGTGAGGCAAGTTTCTGCTTCACTCTCGGCTTCATGGCAGGCCGTTCAAATTATCCGAGCAAATGGACATCGGCTTGCCGACATCAGGCCTCTTGTAAGATTAAACATTTCCTTAGTTGTCGCAGACGGTGACAGAATGGAAAGTGGCAGTACCGGCGCAGGCGGACGCGCTGGATACAACCGATATGTTCACCCGGATGCATGGCGAGCGCAAGTAGACGAGGCACTGCGAATTGCGCTTGTTAACCTGGAAGCTGTTGAAGCACCTGCTGGCGAAATGGATGTCGTGCTAGGGCCGGGATGGCCCGGTGTAATGCTTCACGAGGCCGTCGGCCATGGTCTTGAGGGCGACTTTAATCGCAAGAAAACTTCAACTTTCACAGGAATGATTGGACAGCAGGTCGCATCAAAAGGAGTCACAGTGCTAGACGACGGAACCATACCCAATCGGCGAGGGTCAATCAGCATAGACGATGAGGGAACACCTTCGCGCCGCAATATTCTAATCGAAGACGGCGTACTGGTGGGATATATGCAAGACCGTCAAAATGCCCGCTTAATGGGCGTTCCCGCCACCGGCAATGGGCGACGGCAAAGTTATGCACATTATCCAATGCCAAGAATGACTAATACTTTCATGTTAGGGGGACAAAACAATCCCCAAGAAATAATTAAATCAGTAAAAAACGGTCTGTATGCGGTCAATTTTTCCGGTGGCCAAGTGGATATTGTATCAGGAAAATTTGTCTTCTCTGCTAGCGAAGCCTACATGATAGAGGAAGGTAAAATTACTAAACCAGTTAAAGGGGCCACTCTAATTGGTAATGGACCAGAAGCGATGAGCAAAATCTCAATGATTGGTGACGATATGCAACTCGATGAAGGTGTGGGCACATGTGGGAAAGATGGACAGGGAGTTCCAGTTGGGGTAGGTCAACCCACTCTAAAAATGAACGGGATCACAATTGGAGGTACGGCTGTGACTTAAGTTCTATTTAAGTTACAGCAAACACTAGTAAAACTTGAACGTCTATCTACATATATTTGAAATTTTACCGACCAAACGCAGTAAATTCAGTAACGCAGCTCTTTGTAAACGGGGTGCACTCGACCCGACCACCGGTTATTATAAGAAACGAGTAAATCCTCGGCTGGTGTCCTTCCACGTTCAGCCACATCTCGCAGTGTATCCAAGAAACCGGACTCATCGTTACCCGCAGCATCAAGCCTGGTCCGATTCTTCAAGCCATTAGAAGATATGGCCAACACTTGTTTTGCTAATTCTTGGACAGTGACATTCCTGAACGGCGTCGATAAGCCGTGAATCGGAACACTACTGCGCATATCTTCCATTTCCGGAGGAGTCCAGTCTTTAATCAAGTCCCAGGCTGCGTCCTGAGCCTCCTGATCATATAATAATCCCACCCATAGAGCGGGAAGTGCACAAATATTCCTCCAAGGTCCGCCATCCGCCCCCCTCATTTCAAGGTATTTTTTTAATCTTACTTCTGGAAAATTGGTTGTCATATGGTCAGACCAATCACCCATATGAGGCAACTCGCCCTCAAAACCCTCTAATTTCCCGTTCATGAAATCACGAAAGCTCCGGCCTGCTACATCATGATATACACCGTCTCGGTAAACAAAGTACATCGGCACATCTAAAATATAATCCACATGACGTTCAAAACCATATCCGTCCTCGAAAACAAAAGGCAGCATGCCGCAGCGGGCACCATCTGTATCCGTCCAAACATTACTGCGAAGAGAGAGAAACCCCGTCGGCTTGCCTCGTTCGAATGGTGAGTTAGCAAAAAGCGCCGTCGTTACAGGCTGCAATGCAAGGCTTATTCGATATTTTTTAACCATGTCTGCTTCACTATAGAAGTCTAGGTTAGTTTGAACTGTACAAGTCCTCAACATCATGTCGAGCCCGAGGCTCCCAACCAATTGCATCCAACGTTTCATGATGGAATATCGGCCTTTTGGCATCCAGGGAATTTCCTCCCTGCGCCATAAGGGATCGAAGCCAAGACCTAGCATGCCTACGCCCAATTCATCTCCAACTTCTTTGACTTGAGCCAGATGCGTATGGACTTCATCACACGTCTGATGGATTGTCTCTAGCGGAGCCCCAGAAAGCTCTAGCTGTCCCCCTGGCTCTAACGTTATAGCGCATCCATCTAGCGACAATGCAATAGTGTTACCGTTTTCCTTTATCGGCTCCCAGCCAAATCGAGTTAACCGCGCTAATATTTCGGCGATCCCATCCGGACCCTCGTAAGGAAGCCGCTTATTATCGGATAATCGAAACGCAAATTTCTCGTGCTCTGTTCCAATCCGCCAATCTTCCCTTCGTGTGCAGCCTGAAGCCAAATCGTCAATCAACTGCGATTTACTCTCAATTGGTTCGCCTTCTAAATCTGGTGGGCGCGACATATACGTTCCTTCAAAAAAAACAGAAATACTTCTATTCTAATAGGCGTTTTCCAATAACAACTAACACCAATCACCAAGCATCGCCTGCCAGCAGGCCAAGGCGGCCAAAGCCGCTGTATCTGATCTAAGAATCCGTTTTCCCAAACTGATGCGAAACACATTGCCTAGTTTCTCAACTTGGTCAAGTTCTTCATTAGTGAAACCACCTTCGGGGCCAATAAATAATCCCGAAGACTCTTTTTTACAAGATTTGAAAGCATCTATTATCGGAATGCCCCCACCTGTTTCATCAAGGCAAAATAGGGTCCTTTGGGATGGCCAATCTTTCAAAAATTTCTCAAACTTAGCTGGGGACCTGATTTCAGGCACACATAATCTACCAGACTGCTCCGATGCTTCTACTGCGTTTGCGCGAAGTCTGTCTAAGTTTAGTCTGCTTACCATTGTATATCTTGTGAAAACTGGCCACATGACGGTCGCTCCAAGCTCAGTAGCCTTTTGGGCTAAATAATCGATTCTTGCCTTTTTTATTGGCGCAAAGGCAAGCCAAATATCCGCTGATATTTCTTGACTTCTAATATTCTCTTGTATTTTCACTTCAATATTTTTTTTATTAATCAATTTTATCTCAGATAGCCATTCGCCGTCCCTGCCATTATATAACGCAATCTGTTCTCCATTCTGTAAACGAAGGACATTTCGAAGGTAGTGGGACTGATTTCCACTAATTGTCAGCCGTGCATCTATAGACAAGGGATCGGTGATATATAAGCGAGCCTTAAAATTAGTTTTTGGCATTTTGAAGTCCTAAATATTGACTGTTAAAATCGAGCCTATCGACTTTTCGAATAGGCCATAAGTTTTTTTATCCCAAATCAGGAGACAAACCCGTTTCAACAGCATAAAATACAGATCATGGTTAAAAAGTAAAAATCAACGGAACAACTATAACTTGCAAGCGTTAGTCCCTTAATAGTAGAAAAATGAGCTCCTCTAGTGATATAGCGCGAGGTAACTGGGTAGACCGTTTTTTACCTATAAAAGTGCGGCCTTATGCAAGGTTAATGCGCCTTGATAGGCCTATCGGAACATGGCTCCTCCTGCTTCCTTGTTGGTGGAGTTTGGCCCTCGGCTGGAAACTCAATCCAAACCTCATAAGTTTATGGGAACTCGGCTATCTATATCTATTATTCACCTTGGGGGCCGTAATTATGCGAGGAGCAGGTTGCATCATAAATGATCTGTGGGACCGAGAATTAGATCGTGTGGTGGCCAGGACAGCTGATAGACCTATCGCCGCGGGGGTAATTACGGTGAACCGAGCTTGTGTGTTTCTCGTTATTTTGTTTCTGATCGCGTCGTTGATCCTGCTAGAATTAAATGAAACCTGCTGGCTATTGGGATTACTCGTGTTGATTCTTGTATGCAGTTACCCAGGTTTTAAACGCTTTACATATTGGCCGCAGTTCATCCTTGGTCTCACATTCAATTGGGGAGCACTAATGGGCTGGGCTGCCATCACAGGGGAAATCAGCCTTGAATCACTAATACTTTATCTATCGGGTATAGTTTGGACACTTGGCTATGATACCATTTACGCGCATCAAGACAAAGAAGATGACATTTTGGTAGGGATAAAGTCCTCTGCACTTGCTCTCGGAACCAGGACAAAATTATTTCTAGGTATATTTTACAGCTTAACCATTTTTGGAATGCTTTTATTGGGATGGATGAATACTTTTGGTACAATTTTCTTCTTGCTTGCAGCAGTCGGCTTCGGTCAGCTCAGCTGGCAAGCCATAAGTATAGATATAGATAACCCCAGCGACTGTTTGAAGAAGTTTAGGTCCAATCGTTTATTTGGCTGGCTAATTACGCTAGCCATATTCTGTGGCTAATGTAATTAAATTAAGATCAAAATTAATACGCACCAATACTATACTCTTCAGCCCTCCAATGTTACCCAAACTAAAAATATATTCGGCTTCCGACGCGACAGACCTATGGAAATTAGCCGAATTTGAATTGGTGGCTAATTTATTATAAAATTTTTGGGCTACCGAACTACCCCGAAATTGCCGCGGCGTTGATCGACGCTACAGCCAATTTGACAGATACCAGAAGCATCGCTGTCCCAACTTCACCTTCCTCAATCCTGCGTGATAAATCTCTTAACCAGAAATCGATGATCCAGAACGTCAGCAGCTGAATTACGAGAGTCACAACCCCCCAGATAATGATATCATATACATTGACGCTATTGGCCATACAAAATGCCAAAGGCAAAGCCAATCCTAAAATAGCCCCACCGAGAGAAATAGCGGCAGCACTATTTCCGTTTCGAATGAGTTCCATTTCATCATGCGAGGTTATCTTTATATAAATAAAGGCACCTATAACCAACATTAAAACGGTGACCCCAAAGTGGGAAAGCAAAAACGGGATCCCAGCGACAAAACTCTGAATTGCTCCATCCATAACTAACTCCAGTTATTCACGTTTCAAGTCCCAAGGTATCTTTTTTGAGCATTTAAAAGGCTGCGCGTCAAAAGAATTCCCCATAATTGGAATATTCATGCTAGATATTAAGAAATAGTTGCTCCTTGAACCAGCTTCAGCACTTTAACCTCCTTTGCTTCCAGCATCGGTGCAACGGCGTCATCAAAACGTTTAAAATGCGTTGTTAATAAGTGCGCATCAAATGCTTCTCGATCATCATAGACTTCATAAAGAAAACATTTCCTGTCGTCTTCAGGATCAAAACAAACATCAAATTGCCTACAGCCAGATTCTTTTGCTAACGAGGCTTGGGCATTTTCCATCATCAAAGGCTTGAACTTATCAACTGCCTGTTTTTTGACCAAAAAATTCACTGTAATAACAAACATACTTGTGCCCCTCCCTAAAATTTCGGCCCCTTATAATTTGTACGGAAATTTCCTATTTTGTTATTGTTTTTGATACCTCTGAAATTTTTGATCATGGTAAGTCAACGATTGGACCGCTCGCCCAGTAGCCTCGTATCTTAGTTAATTTCTCATGACCAATCACCTAGACGTTATTGACATATTACTTGAGAGACGAGGGTCAATCTGGCTTAGCGAGTCTTCTTTCCACGAGTTTCGCCCAATATGTCGCGCCCAAGGGCAAAATATCATCATTAAAATCGTAGCTTGGGTTGTGAACCTCACTACGCCCTTCCCCTAACCCTATGGTTATATAGCCGCCAGGAACTATATTCGACATATAAGAAAAATCTTCTGATGCAGTGATCCTGTCACTCTTGCGATTTACATTTTGTTCTCCTACAAGGCTTGCTGCCACATCTCCCGTAAAAGTTATCTCTTCCTCATCATTTATAAGTGGGGGAAACGTGACCCTAAAATCAACCTCGGCACGGGCTCCCATTCCTTCCGCTATATTTATAGCTATTTTAGTCAAGTTTTTTTCCAGCAGAGACATTATTTGTGTAGAGAACGTGCGGGCTGTTCCTTTCAAATGAGCTGTGTGAGGAATAACATTATATGCATCTCCAGACTGAATTTGCGTTATCGACAAAACCGCCATTTCTTGGGGATTCGCATTCCGAGAAACGATGGTCTGCGCCGCCGTTGCTATATGGGCTGAAATAATTACCGGGTCTATACCTGCCTCAGGGCGGGCACCATGAGATCCATTTCCACGCACTGTGATATCGAATAGCGCACCTCCAGCCATCGCTGCCCCAGGTCGCATTCCAAACTTTCCTACCGCCATTCCTGGTCGATTGTGCATGCCGTATACAGAATCACAGGGGAACTGATCAAACAAGCCGTCCTCTACCATCGCCTTTGCTCCACCTACACCCTCTTCCGCCGGCTGAAAGATGAAGTGAACGCAGCCTTCGAAGTTTTTGGTTTGAGATAAATATTGTGCCGCACCTAGAAGCATCGTTGTATGGCCATCATGACCACATGCGTGCATCACTTCTGGATTAGTTGATTTATGTTCGAAGGTATTTGCCTCAGGCATTGGAAGGGCATCCATATCGGCTCTAAGTCCTATGCTGCGAGTATCATTTCCAACTCGGAGAGTACCCACAACACCTGTTTTCCCTAACCCCCTGTGAACTTCCAATCCCCACGACCTAAGTTTTTCGGCGACCAGTTGTGACGTCCTTTCCTCTTCAAAGCCAAGTTCCGGATGGGCATGAATATCTCGGCGCCAAGCGGTCATCTCCGCATGTCTAGCCGCAATTTCAGGTATAACGGGTATGTTGGACATTTCTATGTACTCCAAATTTCTACGATTGCGACTCTTCGTTTTGTTATCCTATATTTTGATCCAGGCAACTATTATGATTATAAAACTTTACCATGTACCTGTGTTGGGCATGCTTGCCCACGGCTCAGATTTCTCTAGAGCTTCCCCTTTCTGTAACAGTTCGATTGACACTCCATCCGGGGATTTTATGAAAGCCATTCGACCCTCTCTTGGCGGCCTATTAATGACAACACCATTTTTCTGTAGTGAGTCACAGAGTTCGTAAATATCATCAACCTGAAAAGCCAAATGTCCAAAATTTCGACCCCCTGTATATTCTTCAGGGTCCCAGTTAAAGGTCAATTCTAAGGTAGGTGACCAGTACTGTTTCGTCTTTTCGGTATCCCCCGAAGCACTGAGAAATATGTTCGTATAACGACCCGCTTCACTCTCGGTCCGCCTAACTTCCACCATACCCAGCTTGTTGCAATAAAAGTCCAAGGACTGGTCAATATCGCTGATACGAACCATGGTATGCAAATATTCCATACAATTTCTCCTCTTTTGCCGTTTCGCCATACTGCTTGATAAATCCTTGATTAGCCAGAATTTAGTCCCGGATTTTCAATTTATCTTATATACTATAATCGAATACCTCCGATTAGCTTAGAAAGTACGATTGAATGACTAAACAACGAATTGTAACGGAAATTGGCCTGGGTACAGATATCCGGGGACGAGACTATACGAAAGCCGCGTGCAGAGCCTTAAGGGATGCACTTTGGCACAATTCCCTAGGAATAGCTGATATTATTGACATCGACGTAGATTCGATGTGGGTAGAAGTAATCATCGGAGTTCCAAACCCTAACTCGGTTAAAACACAAGAGGTATTAGAGCTTCTACCTCACGGAAAAGGCAATGTCTCCTGTATCGCTGGGGGCTTAGAAATCAAAAAACATGGTGGTGAAGACGCGACAATCATGGCTAATGCTGTCGCTATTGTCTATCTCGATATACCCGAAGGGTTTTCGATATGAATATGAAACGGGCCATACTGGAGATGGGAACCGGAAATGATCTCCACGGTGGAGATTATACAAAAGCTGCCGTACGAGCTGTACAGGATGCGCTGCATCACAGTTCGCTCGACTTTGTAAAAACCCTAAAAATAGATAAGAATCGATTGACCATTAATGTTACAATTGGGATCCAAAAACCAGAAGAAGTGGATAATCAAAAAGTCAAGGATTCACTGCCCGTTGGAACTGTCTCTGTTATAGCTACTAAGGGAGGTCTCGACGTCAAGAATATTGAGGAAGGGGACGTTATGGTAATAGCTAATGCAGCAGTGGAGGTGCTGCTATAATCTCAGAGCAGAAGTCTTAAACAAAATCTCGCTTGCAATTAATTCCAAATACAATTTCTCCTCGAATATCAAATAACGTTCCGTTCCATAAGGGGGTTTCCCAGTTGTATTCGCTCAAACCCGAAGCGGGACAAATTTATAGTCTGATAGTTTCCCGTCGTTATTAACTCCATTATAGCCCTACCGATAGCTGGGGATTGCTGCAATCCGTGCCCAGAAAATCCGTTTGCAAGAAACATATTTTTAATCTCTGGGTGCCTTCCTATTATCCCATTTTGGTCAACGAAATTATAATCGTACCAGCCAGCCCAAGCACTAGTAACTTTGACCGCATCAAAGGCTGGGATACGATGCGCGATAGAGGGCCATACTATTTCTTCAAACCACCTATATTCCACCTCAAAATCTTCCCAAGCATCAGGATCATCAGCCCCTGTTGGAGAAACCCCACATACGAATCTACTGCCTTCGGAACGAATAAACACGCCTGATGTATCTATAACAAGTGGTAGTTTTGGTTCGAGTTTTTCTCGACAATCTATAACGTATATAATCCTTTTTCGAGGAACTACAGGTAGGGTAAAACCGCTCATTTGGGCTATTTTCCCGGCCCATGCACCTGCAGCGTTAACTACAATATCACATCCTACGAGTGACCCGTCCGTCAACTTAACGCTGGTGATTTTCTCCTCATCTTTCTCTATATCCACCACTTCACCGTGAATATAAACAACCCCAAGCGATAGCGCTTTTTTCTTAAACGCATTCAACAAAGAGTTAGGGTCGATCCAACCTTCTCCCGAAGAACCAAAAGAGCCAATTTCAATGCCATCTATATTAATCCAAGGAAATTTAACTCTCATATCGCCCGGGGTCATGAGATCTATTTTCGCTCCTAGTTTTCTCTGTAACCTATTATTTTCTATCAAAATGTCTCGTCCAGCCTCAGTCACAAGATAGAGGTAACCGCGTTCGAACCAGCCAAGATCAACTGTCTCACCATCTAAGGATAAATAACTTGAGACATTCTCAATGAATTTATGCGCAAATAACCCTATCTCAATGTTTTCTGTGATTGAAAATTGCTGCCTTATTCCTCCCAGAGAACGCGGCGAGGAAGCAAGAGCATAAGTCGGGTCTTTCTCTACAACCGCGACACTCCCAGAAAACGCTGAACTAGCTTTTAGAAAATAGGCGATTGAGCTTCCTATAACGCCTCCGCCTACGATGACCACATCATAACCTTGCATAGGAACTCCTCTGCCAACGTTTTTCATGATATGGCTGTTTTCAGCCTATCAATAATAGAAATAGCTGTCTCATCTTAAAAAAACACCTTGAGATTATTTTCAACACCTTGAATTGTTTTTAAGTTTAGCTCTATTAATTGTTATAGTTTATATAATAATTATAGGTTTGGAGCGAAAAAACGAAAGAATACCCGTGAAAACAACCATTATTGAGGCCAATAAAGGTCCGACAACCATTGATGGTCTAACGCCAGACAGTCGGAAATTGTTCCATCGCCCTAAAATCGTAGATATTGAACAACTGAAAAAGAAGGTCGATATCGCATGGCACCAAACAGAAACACAGGCTGAGTTTAGTCTTCTACTTTTGAATTTGTTTCGAACTGCTTTGGCAGATGGATCCGACTTTATTCGAAAACGGTTTCTTTCAAAAAACGACGGCGAAGAAGCGGTCCTGGCGCAGGCTTTTTTAATGGATTCGCTTATAAAACTAGCATTCGAAACAATCAATACGAAGCTTTACCGCGCGCCTAATCCAACACAAGGTGAGCAAATTTGTATCGTCGCTGTGGGCGGTTATGGCCGTGGCGAACTCGCTCCTTATTCCGATATAGATCTGCTTTTTTTACTCCCGTACAAGCAGACACCGCACGTCGAACAAGTAGTCGAGGCAATATTATATTTGTTATGGGATATGAAGTTAAAAGTCGGACACTCAACGAGGTCAATTGAAGAGTGTATGAGCCAAGCAAAACAAGATATGACTGTTAGGACAGCGATTTTAGAATCGCGCTATATATGTGGCGAAAGCGATCTTATGGACACCATGATTTTACGCTTTCATAAAGAAATAGTCAGGGGCACGGCGCTTGAGTTTGTCGAAGCAAAATTAAAGGAATCCGATGACCGACACCGGCAGTTAGGTGACTCACGTTATTTCATTGAACCCAATGTTAAAGATGGGAAAGGCGGGCTGCGAGACCTTCATAAACTATTTTGGATAGGGAAATATGTTTATGAGACAGATAACGTATCCTCATTGGTAAATGAAGGCGTTTTATCAGTTGAAGAAGCTCGACGTTTTGCCAAAGCTCAAAAACAGCTTTGGACAATAAGGTGCCACTTACATTATTTGGCACGACGAGAAGAAGATCGGCTTACTGTTGATCATCAAAGTAAGATTGCTGGATACCTTGGTTATACGGATCGATCAGGCAATGCAGCCGTTGAACGTTTCATGAAACACTATTATTTGACCGCAAAAGATGTTGGCGATTTGACTCGCATATTTTGCGCCGCAATCGAGGAAGAACATCAGCGTAAACCTCGTCTCAACCTTTCTAATCCTTGGCGCCGCACTGCTAATCTTGGGGATTTTGAGTTAGAAGGAGATAGGCTTAATTCCAGGGATGATGAGGTATTTGAAAAAGATCCCGTCAACCTTGTTAGAATGTTCTACATTGCCCAACAAAATGAACTGGAATTCCATCCCAATATTCTTAGGCTGGCGACAAAAAATTTAAGCCGGATAGACAAAAGTCTGAGAAACAACACAAAAGCCAACGAGCTATTTATCAATATATTAACGTCCCCAAAAGGACCAGAACGCATACTTCGGCGTATGAATGAGGCCCAGGTTTTTGGTCGATTTGTTCCTGACTTTGGTCGTGTAGTTGCACAAATGCAATACGACATGTACCACGTGTACACGGTAGACGAGCACACCATAATAATGCTGGGAATTCTATTCAAAATTGAAAAAGGAGAGTTAAAGGAGGCCGTCCCTATAGCCTCCAGCATAATTGGTAAAGTAATTTCGCGAAGAGAGCTATACGTCGCGGTGTTGCTCCACGACATTGCCAAAGGTAAGGGGGGAGATCACTCAGTCTTAGGAGAAAAAATTGCGCGGCGACTGTGCCCACGTTTTGGCATGACGGTCGAGGAAACCGAAACTGTGGCTTGGCTGGTTCGATGGCATTTACTTATGAGTTACGCTGCTTTCAAACGAGATGTAAATGATCCCAAAACGATACAAGATTTTACTTCAATAGTTCGGTCACCAGAACGACTACGACTTCTATTAGTCCTCACTGTAGCAGATATCCGGGCTGTTGGACCAAATGTTTGGACCAGCTGGAAAGGAGCGCTTCTAAACGATTTATATTTTCTGGCGGAGGAAGCACTTTCGGGTCAAAGTGCTGAGACAGGTCAACCAATCCGGACAGAAAATGTTCATTCAGAACTCAGAAAAGAGCTTTCCGATTGGGATGACGCCAGGTTTCAACAATATATTGAACAAGGGTACTCCTCCTATTGGCTGGCGTATGACGTCCATACGCTTGCCCGCCATGCCAAATTGGTACAGAGAGCTAATGAAAAACAAACTGCACTTACTATCGATACGTTGGAGGATCAAAGCAAGGGTGCAACAGACGTAACTGTATATGCCGCAGATCATCCAGGTCTTTTTTCCAGAATCGCGGGTGCACTAGCCTCTGTTGGTGCTAGTGTTGTCGATGCAAAAATAACCACTATGAGGAATGGTATGGCATTAGATACTTTTTGGGTACAGGATTCTAATGGTGATGTTTTCAAAGCTGTCACTCGACTTTGTGACGCTATAAGAGAAACGTTATCTGGAAATCTGAAATTGAATCAGGCTATTGCCAAACGGCCCCATAACCTTCCCAAGCGGACACTTGGCATGTTAGTTCCCTCTCGAGTACTAATCGACAACAAAGCAAGCAGCACTCACACCGTTATTGAAGTAAATGGGCGGGATAGTCCGGGCTTACTCCACCGACTGACCCACAAACTCGCGCAGCAGAACCTACAAATTTCATCGGCAAAAATCTCAACCTATGGAGCAAGCATCGTTGACGTTTTTTACGTTAAAGATCTATTTGGACTAAAGTTGCAAAATGATTTGAGACTACAATCCATAAAAAAAGTAATGCTGCAAGAGCTTGAGTTGGACAAAGAAGATACAAACTAAATATTTTAGATGAATCAAAACTAATTAAATCAGTATCTTCCCGAAAGCCGATAAATCATCTAAACCATTTCCATGTCCCTTCTTCGTGCTGTTGCCACTGTAGGTGGCTATACAATGATAAGCCGGGTGACTGGCTTCGCCAGAGACGTTTTGATCGCCTCTATTTTGGGTGCTGGACCCGTTGCCGATGCTTTCTTCGTGGCATTCAAGCTACCCAACTTTTTTCGTCGAATAACAGCGGAAGGCGCCTTCACTATTGCTTTCGTACCTTTGTTTTCCAAAATTTTGCAAAAAGAAGGGCGCTGTTCTGCTATGACTTTTGCAGAAGAAGCACTGGCTTTACTGGCCGCAATACTTTTAACTTTTTCTGTTGCAGCTATTGTCTCTATGCCAGTACTAATGTTGTTAATTGCGCCAGGGTTCGCGGAGACTCCATGGCGCTTCAACCTGTCCATTGAACTTACCAGGACCACTTTTGTTTATCTACCACTAATATCCTTGGTAGCATTACTTGGCGGTATACTTAATAGCATTGGGAAATTTGCGGCGATGGCCTCCGCCCCTATACTGCTTAATTTGGTTCTAATCTCATCCTTAGCCTTTTTCGCTGACGCAATGCAAACCCCTGGACACGTGTTAGCTGTGGCAGTCGCCATTTCTGGATTCGCCCAAGCTGCTTGGCTGTTTGAAGCTTGCAGACGGGCGAATGCTTTGCCGAAGTTTCGGCTGCCACGAATGACCCCACGTATGAAAGAGTTGATGCACCTTATGTTACCAGCAATACTTGGTGCTGGAGTAGTCCAAATTAATCTATTAGTTGATATAATTTTAGCTTCAACTCTGCCAACCGGGTCCGTATCATTTCTCTATTACGCCGATCGAATCAATCAGTTGCCTTTAGGAGTAATAGGAATAGCAATCGGTACAGCTTTGCTGCCTCGGTTGTCAAAATACATTCAGGCAGAAGAAAACGAAGCAGCCAGACAAAGTCAGGATAAAGCCCTAGAAATTGGGATGCTTCTAACATTCCCTGCCACCATCGGGCTTTTGGTACTGTCAGACCCTATTGTCACCCTCCTTTTTTACAGAGGCGCATTTTCATTGGAGTCAGTCGGTGCTACGTCACTAGCGTTAGTCTTTTACTCGACAGGCTTACCCGCTTTCATGGCTATAAAAGTTCTGCAACCCAGCTTCTTTGCTCGGCATGATACAGCAACCCCTGTCAAAATTGCAGGTGCGATGGTGCTAGTAAATCTTGCTTTGAACCTGCTTCTTATGCCCCATTTTGCTCACGTGGGATTGGCAATGGCTACAGCCATATCTGCTTGGTTCAACGCTGTTTTGCTGTGTCTCACGCTCAAAAATAAGCAATTCCACTCTGTTGGACAAACAACCTGGCGGAAAATAGGTTTAATTATTATAGCTTCTCTAGTAATGGGCCTTGGACTGAGTGGGTTGCAAGAGTTTTTCCCAGTTTTTGCCTTGGGAACGGGATTAATCGCTGCATCGGTCTTAGTTTTTCTGATAACAATCGGTTTTTTTATCTATGCTGTCTCGATATTGTTATTTCGGGTTGTAAGACCAATGAATATACGAAAAGAGTTAAAGAGTTGGTTTCATTAATATTGAGCAAATTTTTTAGTACCTCCCAAAAACCTTGACCGTTTGGGATTCAATACGTTAATCCAGCGTTACAAAGTTAAAGGAGTGTGTTTCATGAGTCGCATTTTTTCGGGTATTCAGCCCTCGGGAAACCTTCAATTGGGAAATTATCTCGGTGCGATCAGAAATTGGGCAAGCCTGCAATACGAGTACGAATGTATTTTTTGTGTGGTGGATTTACATGCAATTACACTCCCGCAAGACCCTGAAACTATGCGACAGGCAACAAGGGAAGTAGCGGCGGGGGTTATAGCAGGAGGGGTAAACCCCGAAAAATGCATTATATTTAATCAAAGCCAGGTGCCCGAACATGCAGAACTCGCCTGGCTATTTAATTGTGTAGCGCGATTGGGTTGGCTTAATAGAATGACCCAATTCAAAGAAAAGGCCGGCAAGGATAGAGATGGCGCATTCGTGGGGTTATACACTTACCCGGTGCTACAAGCCGCTGATATCTTAGCCTACAAAGCTACCGACGTCCCCGTTGGCGAAGATCAAAAACAACATATTGAACTATCTCGCGATATTGCCCAAGCATTCAACTCCATGTTCGAAGTTGACTTCTTTCCTCTCCCTGAAGCGCGGATTCAAAAGGAAGCCGCACGAATCATGAGCCTCCGGGATGGTAGTAGGAAAATGAGTAAATCTGATCCATCAGATTATTCAAGAATAAATATGACGGACGGGCCTGATGAAATTGCAAAAAAAATACGACGCGCCAAGACAGACGCATACCCGCTTCCGGAAAATCTGAACGGGCTTAATGATCGTCCTGAGGCCTTGAATTTGCTGACTATTTACGCCGCCTTATCTAATACAAGCATCGAATCCGTGGTATCTGAATTTTCCGGCCATGGTTTTGGTGAGTTTAAAAACCGCCTTTCGGAGTTAGCCGTCGAAATTCTTGGACCAATCGGCGAAAAAATGCAGCAACTTATGAATGAACCCGACGAAGTTGATAAGATATTAAGCGCAGGAGTTGAAAAGGCTCGATCCATAGCAACACCAATAGTTCGTGAAGCACAAAAAATAGTTGGCTTTTTAGAACCTTAGATAACTTCTGTCATAAAACCGTTCAATTTTAATTGATAACGAAGCCCAGTCTTGCTAAAAACCGTGTTATTCAATTTAAGAAAAAGGGATTGCTATGTTCATCCAAACTGAAGAGACTCCGAATCCTGCTACTCTTAAATTCCTGCCCGGCACAACTGTTATAGCCAGCGGAAATATTGAATTTCGCTCCCTCGATGAAGCTGGCCAATCGCCGCTGGCACAGGCTCTTTTTAGTGTTAAAGGGGTAGCTGGTGTCTTTTTAGCAGAAGAATTCATATCTATAACCAAGGAAGAAGCAAACGATTGGCAACTGATGAAGCCAAGCCTATTGGGTGTGATAATGGAACATTTTACGGCTCAGCGCCCCGTTTTACTAGATAATCAAGATAATCACGTCTTGGACTTAGGCACTGAACCGGACGACGAAATAGTGAGCCAAATAAAAGAGCTTTTGTACACGCGGGTACGCCCAGCGGTTGCACAAGACGGTGGCGACATAGTTTTCGAAAACTTCGAAGATGGTGTTGTGACCCTACAAATGCGAGGAGCATGTGCAGGTTGCCCCAGTTCAACGGCTACACTGAAAATGGGAGTGGAAAATTTACTCCGGCACTATATCCCCGAGGTGAAAGAAGTTGTGGCATCGGGAATATAGGGTCTAAAATTTCTATTTAGCTTGTCTACCTCAAGGCTAATATGCCCTCACAAAATCGAGACGCGATTCTCCCCGAATTGACAAATTCAGGCTTTATCACTTTTGTGTGGTGGTCGGCTATAATCATCACAATTTTAGGTATTGTAATTCCGTCTCACCAACTGGGCCTAACCAATTTAGTGACACCACACCCCTTACCGGCTAACACCATTATCCTAGATATCGAAAACAGGCCAAAAAAATTAAAAATTTCTAAGTTGTCTGAGGAAGACAGTTTAAGTGAACTTTTTAGCCGATCGGGTTTTAAACTTGAAAAAATACGTTCCAGGGAAACTTTAGTTCCCAAGCTATTCTTATGGAAAATGCCGTCAGTCCTTACAAAGGTGAATGATACCAGGCTTCGAAAAAACCTATTTATTAGAATTTTGCTTCCATTAACCCTTAGGCAAAATGCAAAAATTCTTGATCAACGAAACGAGGTGATACGGCTTAAAACAATAGGTTTATCTTTGCTAACAGATAAGCAGCAACTATGGCTTTCTAATCTGGCTAATTATTACAGGGTTCCCGCGCAACAGGAAGGGACTAAAACTATTAGTGATATTACCGTCTCTCAACTTCTGCAAAAACTTGATATAATCCCAGTTTCTATGGCCATCGCCCAGTCTGCAATTGAGACCGGTTGGGGCACCTCCAGATTTTGTCTGAATGGAAACGCACTGTTTGGTCAATGGACGTGGACAAAGGCCGGGCTCAGCCCAAGAAAGCGAGATCCCACAAAAACCCACTCGGTTAGGCGTTTTAGGCGACTGTTTGATTCGGTGATGGATTACAGCCACAATCTAAACACAAGCCCATTTTATAGCGAATTTAGGCGGGCTCGGCTAAAACTCCGTCTCGGTGAAAAATTTGATGCGCAATCCGGATATGAACTAGCAAGGTATATGTCTGCCTATTCCGAAGAAGGTCAAAAATACGTCCAAAAACTTCAGGAGATAATTACTGAAAACCGACTTGTTGCTTTTGAAAGTTTAGGCCCCCGCTTCCGCAGACTAGAATAAGTTCTGATTATGCAATACCCAATCTTTATTTGGGAACTGTAAACTGTACTCCAAACCATCTCCACCTATTATCAGGACCCGGCATGGTGCAATTAACACGGGAACGTCCCGGTGGTAGCGGTGACTGCAGCCTTACCTCTACTCTTCTTCCCAGTCGCTCTAACCGCAGCTTTCCTTCATTAGAGGCAAAACATGCCAACCGCTCTAAGCTACCGATTGAAGGCGTGACAGTGAAACCAAAAGCTGGCGGATTCTCCCCAAGATACGGATCTCGCGGCAGGATATCCTTTACCATCATTGGCAGTGCATTGATAATGAGACGAAACCTATCTATACCCCCGTACCGCTCGTTTAGTGCAAACCTAGGCAACGCAAACCGGTCGAGGTGGCTACTTATTACTCCTGAACTTTGAGTAAAGGCAGCCCTGAACTTTCTATCTACTACAACATTGCGAACACCGGAACTGTACTCTCCATAAGGATAGGCCAACAAATCGGGCGGTGATCCTAGCTCTGCAGTTATCCGGGAACTTGCCTTATCTATTTCAATTTTAACATCGTCTAGAGCTATTGAGGGGAGGTGCTTATGAGATTTTGTCTGACTACCAATCGTCACACCCTCCGATTTCAGCTTCCGAATCTGCTCCCATGACATGTATCCGCGAGCTCGCCGGTCAACAACGTCTGTAGATATAAATAACGTAACCGGAAAATTTGCACTCTTTAGAAGAGGCCATGCATGTTCGAAAAAAGACTCGTACGCGTCATCAACGGTTAAGCCTACGGTTCTGTTCGGCAATTTTTTTCCTGAATATAGATTTGCTATAATTACAGATAATGGTAACACTTTATATCTGCTCTTTTTTAGTTCATTAACGTGAGCCCTAAACTGTTCGAGCCGTATATTCGACGACGAATAGGTCGATTCACCAAACCTGTGATAAACTAGTATCACAGCAGACGACTCTTTCAACTCCGCTTCAGCAAGTGCATTAAAACAGAAAGTAACAACGATAGCTGAAAAAAAAATTCTGATCCCGCTCGTCAGATTCTGTCGCATTTGGTGTTATCTCTCATTAATATTTACAGATAAATATGATACCTATAGCCAATTATAAAAAAAAAGTCGCTAGTTATGCAAAATATTCGACAACCTTTTAACTATCTGTATTGCATCCTACTAGAGAAAACGATCATGTGTGAAGTATGAATCTCCTCGCCTTAGATTCCTCAAGCGCCGCTTGTTCCGTGGCAGTAATATGTAATGGAAAAGTTGTGAGTCATTCTCGATCGAACATGGAAACGGGTCATGGTTCAGCTCTAGTGCCGCTAATCAGAAACACTATGGTCGCTAGCAAAATCGACTTTGCACAATTAAACCTAGTTGCTGTGACCACGGGACCCGGTTCATTCACCGGTCTACGCATCAGTCTCTCTGCCGCGAAGGGTATAGCATTATCAATGGACATACCGTTGATAGGTATATCATGCTTTGAAGCTATTGCTCAACGAACCAAAAACCAGGTAACTATATCGGAAAACGATCTCCTTATCCTAGCATTAGATAGCAAACGAGAAGATTTCTATTTAGAATGCTTGAGTGGTTGCGGCACTAAGATCTTTGATCAAAACACGCTGTCCCTGAAAGAGCTCCGTCACAAAATTGAAGAAGTTTGTAAACCTGGGAAGACTATCCACATAGCGGGTGAAGCTGCATCAGCTGTCGCAACGGAACTCAAAAAGTCGAAAGTCCGTTGTTTAAAAATTTTAGTTGGAAGCTGCGAAGGTGTTGACGCCGTGGATATTGCTCAACTTGCCGATAGAGAAGCTAGGCTGCCTCAAAACAGAAAAGCCAAATATAATCCGGGAGTAAAACTACATTATCATAGAAAACCAGATATATTATTGCCTGGCAGTCGATGAACTCCTATTACCGAAAACAAACTCCACCACTATCAAATAAAAAGACTTTTATTGAGATACGAAATGGTTCTAAAACGCATATTTTGGTCGGAAAACGGCATTCCTCTAAATATAGACACCGTGGAAGAATTTTAATAACACCTCGTGATGCCTCTCCATATGGCCAAAGAACCCGGATGTGGCTAGTTAAACAGGCGGTCAAGAGCCAAGTTTTTCGGAACGGCATGAGATGGACTTATAAAAATTTTTGTGATGCTATAGCATCGCAACACATATCAATTTTTACTTCCCTAACTTATATTCGTCGAAACACACTACTTCTTAAAAGCATTTTAGTGGCTAGATTAATGGGCGATGAGACTGAGATTTTAATGTACTCAGTGCATCCGCTTTTTAGGAGGAAGGGTCTCGGAAAATCTTTTCTAACCACCTGTATGGATTACCTTAAATTTTTTGGCGCCGAATCCATGTACTTAGAAGTAGCAGCAACTAATAGGCCCGCAATACTTATGTACAAATCATGCGGATTCGTCATAACCGGGATTCGAAAAAATTATTATACCTTTTCCAGTAGGAAAAAAATCGACGCTCTGTTGATGTGGCGCCAACTTTAGTCAGCGAGTGTTATTCTAGTTTCCCTAGGCCGTATCAGACGCTAATAACACTAATATGGCACGGGCCGTTTCACGCTACTTTCATTTTATTGTAAAATAAGTTTCTTTGGTGGACTGTAAAATCGTTAAATTGAAATCACGTATAATAGCAGTAATGGGATTCAATCAGTAACCCCAAAAAATGTAACCACAATGAACCAAAAAATGGCCATAATTTTCATGGAATAGAAGTGACTAATATTTGGAGACGTAAATGACGCTAAGGCAGCACCCGAACAAGCCAGCCTATTCTGCTTCAATAGGCAGACTCATTGATTATCCAATACACGAGCGAATTCGCCTAGGCGCTCTAGAGCTTCGACTGGCTAAAAGCAGTCTAGACATTGAAGCGGCTCAACGTCTTCGATACCGGGTCTTCTATGAAGAAATGGGTGCAACCCCCAGCAAGACAGCTCATACCGCGCGGTTGGATTGTGACGAATATGATGAGGATGCTGATCATCTTTTGGTCATAGACAACAATATTCGAAAGCTCTGCCATCCCTACATAAAACGCGGTGTTGTAGGAACATACCGGCTTCTCCAAAAGCATCAAATAACCAATAGAAGAACTTTCTATACAGCTAGCGAATTCGATATAACCAAAATCCTAACCTATCCCGGTCAAATTCTTGAACTAGGTAGGTCTTGCGTCGATGCTGAATACAGAAGCAGAACTATTTTACAACTAATGTGGCAAGGAATCGCCTCCTACATTTATAGTAATAATATCGATTTAATGTTTGGTTGTGCTAGCTTCCCGAGCAGCAACATGGAAGAACATCGGTTTGCTCTGGATTATTTGAAAAAAAATCATCAAGCACCCGATCTACTTTGTCCACGTGCCCTCCCCGAACACTACATCAATATGTCACTTACAGGTGAACAGATAAACAGAGACGGTTATATTGTAAATGATCTCCCTCCTCTCATTAAGGGGTATCTAAGGTTAGGTGGCTGGGTAGGTGACGGTGCTGTAGTGGATCATCAATTTAATACTACCGATGTCTGTGTAATTGTTAAAAGGGATAACCTCCCCAAGCGCTATAGGAATCATTATATTAGAAAACAGTGCGAGCTCTCCTATGGTAATGACTGATTTAACGAATTTTCTCACAAAAAAGGGATTCCGAAAGATTCTTGATAGTTCAAATCATGGCAAATTTATTAAGGCTATTAGGATACTATCATCCTTCAAGTGGCTATCTGGACTTCGCCTCGCAAAATATACTTTGATTACCGTTTTCCTAATTCCGGGACAAATCGCAATTATGATATGCTATCCTCGCCTTGCCCAGGTTTTGCCCCGCTTTCATCATAAAGTAGCTACTAAACTGCTGGGTTTGCGAGTGACCTATAGAGGTTATCCAATTACCAAAGGTGGTATATTATATGTCGCCAATCATATCTCATACCTTGATATTATTGCTTTGGGTTCCATCTTGCCTGCAAGATTTATAGCCAAATCTGACGTTGCAGGATGGCCAATATTTGGATTTCTATCTAAAATCACCAGGACCATTTTCCTAGACCGTCTGGCAACCAGGGCCCACCAACAAATCTCATTAATTAAACACTGCCTTCAAAAATCAGAGCCATTACTCCTATTTCCAGAAGGTACAAGCAGCGACGGTAGTCGTGTATTGCCGTTTAAGACGTCCCTCTTCGCCGCCCCAAAAGCGGCCGATGCTCTTATCCAACCTATAACAATACAATACACTAGGCTTAATGGTATGCCCATCGAACGATCGAAGAAGCCATTGTTGGCCTGGTATGGAAATATGGATTTAGCACCACATTTATGGCAGGCATTATCTCTTGGCACGGTAGATGTTGAAATCCAGTTTCACGAAACCGTGCAACCAAGCAACTTTTCTGATCGCAAGCAACTTGCTCAACACTGCCGAAAAAAAATAACCGCGGGCATGTCGCTCAAAAACAATACGGCGCACAACTTGACTTCATTATAACCGATGTTAATGTGCCGTGGGTAGCACAGTAATATTAGAAAGTGTAACTATTTTGACCCTAAATAGACCAGTACGTGGACTAGGATGAGCACCTCTAGCAATCCGCACAGTACAGACTCGGAAAAATATTTATTCATTAAAACCTATGGTTGTCAAATGAACGTCTATGATTCCGATCGTATGATCGAGCTTCTGGCCCCACTTAGTTTCAAATCGGTTTATACACCTGATCAGGCAAATTTAATTATTATCAACACCTGCCACATCCGTGAAAAAGCAACCGAAAAGGTTTTTTCCGAACTCGGCCGATTACATAGGCTAAAACTAAAGGCAAAAAATGAAGGAAGACAGCTCCTTCTTGCTGTAGCTGGCTGTGTCGCGCAAGCAGAAGGTAACGAAATTATTTCACGCGCACCTTTTGTGGACATGGTGTTCGGTCCACAAACCTATCATAGGTTACCTCAAATGATTAAGCAGGCAGAGGAATTGAATAACACCAACCAAGCTGGCGCTCGAATTATAGATATCGACTTTGATACCGAAAAAAAATTCGACGAACTGCCTGTTGAAGTAACATCGCGATCAAGTTCTTTTCTTACTATCCAAGAAGGATGCGATAAATTCTGCTCTTTTTGCGTAGTACCATACACAAGAGGGGCCGAAACATCTCGCTCCCCCGAGCAAGTGATGCGAGAAGCCAAGCAAATGATTCAAAGGGGAGCAAAAGAAATAATTTTGCTAGGCCAGAATGTTAATGCGTATCATGGAACTTTAAATAATCGAATAGAGTGCTCTCTCGGCCGACTTATACGTGAGCTTGCAAATTTAAATGGACTAGATCGAATCCGATATACGACTTCCCATCCAAATGACATGGGTGATGATTTGATCGATGCTCATGGAGATGTTCCGCAACTCATGCCTTATCTCCATTTGCCGGTACAAACTGGATCAGATCGCATACTTCGGGCTATGAATAGGAAGCATGATGTCTCGTCCTATCTACGGGTAATTGATAGATTGAGAAACGCTCGAAATGATATTGCCTTTTCATCAGACTTTATTGTTGGGCATCCCGGTGAAACGGATCAAGATTTTGCTCAAACATTAAAACTGATATCGGAGGTGGAGTATTCTCAAGCTTACTCCTTTAAATACAGCGCTCGACCAGGCACGCCTGCTTCCACAAAAAAACAAATCCCCGAGAAAACAAAATCTGATCGTCTCCAGACTTTACAACAATTATTGGCTGCGCAGCAATTGGCATTCAATTTAAGAACCGTCAATTCCACTCAACCCGTATTGGTCGAGAAAAAGGGACGAAAGAAAGGACAACTGGTGGGTCGAAGTCCGTTTATGCAAGCCGTATACTTCGATGGGCCTGAAAATTTAATAGGACAAATACAGTGCATACATATAAAGGAAGGTTTCGCCAATAGCCTCGCTGGTAAACTAGTTTGTCGCGAAGATAAATCGCCAACGTCCAATAAAAATGAAACCGAAACCTTAAAGGGAGCACACGTTTGAAACCTAGAACCGCCAGTAGCACGAAATTGGTGTTAGAGTTCGATGACTACAAATTGCTTCCGCCTTTATTTGGTCAGCATGATCGCAATTTGGCGAGAATAGAGCAGAAGTTGAAGGTTTCGGCCGCATGTTTTGGAAATAAAATAGAACTAAAGGGGAACAGTTCCAGCGTACATAAGGCAAAGGCAGTACTCGAAGCATTATATCGAAAGCTCGAATCAGAAAATCTAGTAGAAATGATCGACCCTGGCATAGTAGATGCTGCCCTAGAGTGGGTACAGACATCCACAGATGCTACCAGAGAGTCTGGTCTTTCCTATCTTGATGAAAAATATTCTGGTCTAGAGACCTGGAAACGAAAAATATTTCCGCGTTCGCCAAATCAACAAAGTTATATAAGGGCGCTTTTAAATTCTGAACTAGCAGTAGGGGTTGGTCCGGCGGGAACGGGCAAGACTTATTTGGCAGTTGCCGTCGCTGTTTCCTTGTTAAAACAAAAAAAAATAGAGCGATTAATTCTTTCCCGACCTGCTGTTGAGGCTGGCGAAAGGCTGGGTTTTCTTCCCGGCGATATGAAAGAAAAAGTTGATCCGTATCTTCGTCCACTATACGACGCTCTTTATGACATGATGCCCAGCACACAGGTCGAGCGCTGGATTGAAAATGGTCAAATCGAAGTTGCCCCACTGGCTTTTATGCGAGGTCGAACACTATCCAATTCATACGTTATTCTAGATGAAGCACAAAATACTACTCCCGCTCAAATGAAAATGTTTCTGACCCGTATGGGTGAAAATTCAAGAGTTTGTGTAACCGGCGACTTATCCCAGATAGACCTACCACCTGGGACAAAGTCAGGGCTTCTAGACGCGATTGAAATTCTAAAGACTATCACTGAAGTAGAAATCATAGCATTTTCCGTAGCCGATATTATAAGACATCCAATGGTGAACCGCATCGTAAAAGCATACGACAAGCGTGAAGGAAATTTATTGTATGAAGTGCCCGCCCAATAAAGTGACAGACTGTCTCACCAAGAGCGTCACTATAGACGTCAGTTCAGACTGTAGAGCTTGGCATCAAGCAGAGGATAACATTCAAAATATTTGCGTGGAGACCAGCCGAGCTGTTTTCGATTATCTCGACTACACTTTAGAGTCCAAGAACGTAATTATAAGCATATTGCTAAGCGATGACGAGACAATGCGCGGTTTAAATAAACTGTATCGTGACAAAGACAGACCAACGAATGTCTTATCATTCTCCAGCGGTGGCCCCCGAGTTTCTGGGGTCCCCTTTCTACTTGGAGATATTGTCCTTAGTTTCTCAACTATACGTGCAGAAAGTAGCAAATCTACAAAACCCTTTTTACATCATTTTCAGCACCTTCTAGTCCACGGTTGTCTCCACTTACTGGGCTTCAATCATGAAAACACACCAGATGCCGAACGAATGGAATTTTTTGAAGCTGTAATTCTCCAAAATCTAGGAGTTTCAGATCCGTACAAAACTTAGATAGTACAGAATACTAGAGATTAGCGCGAAGAAACTTTATACTAGAGAATGTAAATAGTTGATAACATTGGGAAATATTAGAGTGCTAAGTATCGCCAAAAAAATTTTTCACTATTGTGGTTTTTTTTCTAATAACCCAGCGGCACGCGACCCATTGGAAGAACTTATCGAGGACAAAACTACTATACTTGACGAGGACAATCATGAGCAAACTCTCCTTAGAAATGTCCTGGGGTTAAGGGACATCACCGCTTGGGATGTTATGGTCCCGAGAGCCGATATTGCTGCTGTCGAAGTAAAAACTTCGCTGCCTGAGTTAGTCTCAGAAATGGTGAAATTAGCACACTCGCGACTACCCGTTTATAGAAATACGTTAGATGAAACCCTTGGCATGGTGCATATCAAGGATGTCCTTGCTCACATCAATTCCGCAGAAAAGACGAACTTGGCGGATTTGCTGAGGGAAGTGTTGTTTGTTTCACCGACCATTCGAGCGCTAGATCTTCTGCAGGAAATGCGAATGACCCGAAGACATTTAGCCCTGGTTGTAGATGAATTTGGCGGAATAGATGGTTTGATTACTATTGAGGATCTCGTGGAAGAAATAGTGGGAGAAATAATTGATGAACACGACGCCGAAGAAACAACAAAAATACTCCCCCAAGCCGATGGAAGTGCCATAGCCAACGCAAGAGCAACTGTAGAAGACTTGGAAGAATTATTCGGCCCTGTATTGACGATAGATGAAAGGGACGAAGCTGATACCTTAGCTGGCTTCATCTACAATTTGACTGGAAGGATAGCTAAGAGGGGCGAAGTAATCAGACATGGGAGTGGATTAGAATTTGAGATTCTAGAGGCTGATCCAAGACGGCTAAAAACTGTAAGAATACTTAGACCACGTGTTAGCGACTCTGATGAATTGTAAAAAGTAATTTATGGTGAAAACTAACTTCGCCTTTTGGAAAACCTAACGAGAATGCGTCTCCTTATCTCCGCCTCTAGCAAATATCTCCTGACCGGCTGGCGACGATTTGTTCTCTGCATCGCATTGGGTTCAATTTCTGCAACTTCGTTACCTCCATGGTTTTTTTTTCCGGGAATTTTGGGTTTTTCGGTTTTTCTTTTTCTTCTCAACACATCATGTAAACCTGCCCAAGCCGTATACAAAACGTGGCTTTTTAGTTTCGGTTACCATCTTTTTGGACTTCAATGGGTTTCGCTGGCTTTAACAGTTGACAGTGAACGATTTGCTTGGTTAATACCATTCGCTCTGGTGGGATTACCTGCTGTCCTAGCGCTAATCCCAGCGCTTACAATGGCGCTGTTACCTGCGATCTCGCAATCTCCGTTGTCACGGGCTTTTGCCTGGGCCACCCTTTGGACACTTGCCGAATATATTCGAGGCCATATTTTAACGGGTTTTCCGTGGAACCTGGCAGCTTATATAGTGTCTTTCTCTGACAGCCTCATCCAGTCGGCCTCTATCATTGGTGCATACGGGCTGAGTCTCTTGGTAATTCTGTTCACCACTTTTCCCTTTTTGTTTTTGGCTAATAAGAAACCCTACCGCACTCGTTACAGTTTCGTTATTCCATCTCTCCTATGCCTACTGCCCATCATATTGTGGATAGGGGGCAACGCCAGGCTATCAATGAATGATTCTATAGTAGATCCAAATATTTTGATAAGAATCGTTCAAGGAAATATCGCCCAACGCGACAAATGGCGACCCGATCTTCGCGCCAGTCATCTAAAAAAATATATATCCCTGAGCAAAATTACCTCCAATGCAAAAGACTCAAATTCAGCAGCCTCCGTCCCCAATATTACAATATGGCCGGAAACGGCTGTCCCCTTACTCTTGTCCGAAACCCCACATATTAGGCAATGGATAACTCAATTTTTAAAAGAAGATGGGTTTCTAATCACTGGGGCGCCTTCCATAACCAACACCGCACCTCCAAAATTGCATAATTCTGTTATTGTGCTAACGCATCAAGGTAAAATACAAGGACAGTATCACAAGGCACACCTCGTTCCATTTGGAGAATATCTGCCCCTAAAACAATGGCTGCCGCTTTCCAAAATTGTCAGAGGTTTTACAGATTTTTCCGCCGGAACAGGTTTAAAATCTCTATATATTCCATATCTTGGCATTACTTCACCCCTCATTTGCTACGAAGTGATTTTCCCAGGGAACGTAATTTCCAACTGGAGTACCCTACGACCCAATCTTCTTTTGAACCTTACCAATGACGCTTGGTTTGGAGAAAGCGCAGGTCCCTTTCAACATCTGGAACATGCGCGCTTACGGGCCGTCGAAGAAGGACTACCTTTAATACGAGTCGCTAATACAGGTATTTCTGGGTTTTTCGATGCTTTTGGAAGGAAAATGGGAACTATTGGTCTAAATAAGGAGGCATATATGGATAGGCATCTAGCTAGACCTATCCATCCTACTACTTTTTTTGGGCGTTTTGGTAACAATGGTTATCTGGGAATCACTATTTTTTTGCTTATATCTTTAGTAATTAATAGATTTTATAGGCGCCATCGAACTTAAATAAATTTGACGGATCTATTTTGGTTTATTTTTCTTGACCGAATAACACAAAAACGGCAATGAAAAAGATGTTGGTCTCACAACCTAGCCAACGATAAACTAAATCGTCAAAAATCAATGGAGGATTACGTGGCGAACAATAC
Organism: uncultured Nisaea sp.; assembly: GCA_964342575.1. Lineage (GTDB taxonomy): Bacteria > Pseudomonadota > Alphaproteobacteria > Thalassobaculales > Thalassobaculaceae. The sequence continues at coordinate 29,414 of CAYFGZ010000024.1, forward strand.
ATACACTTTTACCAGCGAATCTGTTTCCGAAGGCCACCCAGATAAAGTGTGTGATAGAATTTCTGATACCGTTCTGGATCTCTATTTGGGAGCCGATAGTTCTAGCCGTGTTGCCTGTGAGACACTAGCCACAACAAATAGGATCATTTTAGCTGGAGAAGTTCGCGGTCCTTCGAGTATCACACATGATTTAATTAGTGAAAAAATACGCGAGGCCGTAAAGGAAATCGGATATGAACAAGACGGCTTTCATTGGAAAACGGCCGAAATAAGTATTCTTCTACATGAACAATCGGACGATATAGCAATGGGTGTAGACGCTTCGGGAAACAAGGATGAAGGCGCCGGTGATCAAGGTATAATGTTTGGCTACGCCTGCCGAGAAACCGATACTTTAATGCCCGCCCCTATTCAATACGCACATTCAATATTGAACAAAATGGCTGAGGCTCGTCGAGCTGGTTTGACCGAGGGTCTTGGGCCCGATTCAAAGAGCCAGGTGAGCCTAAGATATGAAAATGGTAAACCTGTGGCAGCGACATCCGTCGTTATTTCGACGCAGCATGAAGAACACCTTGACCAAAAAGAAGTCCGCGAAATAGTTCGCCCATTCGTGGAACAAGTTTTACCGCCCGGCTGGATGTGCCCCGAAAATGAATTTTATGTAAACCCTACAGGCCGATTCGTCGTTGGAGGTCCAGATGGCGACGCTGGGTTGACAGGAAGAAAGATAATAGTTGATACGTATGGGGGTGCTGCCCCTCATGGAGGGGGTGCTTTTTCGGGAAAAGATCCGACAAAGGTAGACAGATCCGCTGCATACGCAGCTCGATGGGTAGCAAAAAATATTGTTGCAGCAGAACTGGCGGATAAATGCACAATTCAACTATCATACGCCATTGGCGTATCAAAACCTCTATCTATTTTTATTAACACATATGGGACAGGGCGGGTTTCAGACGAAAAACTAGCCCAGCATCTGCAAAATACAATCGATCTATCTCCAAGAGGAATAAGAGAACGTTTAAAATTAAGTCGTCCCATTTTTGCACGGACAGCAGCCTATGGACACTTTGGAAGAGAACCGGAGCCAGACGGGGGGTTTTCATGGGAAAAACTGGATCTAGTAAAAGAACTTCAAACACTTAAGGAGTGATATTGGATAAAATTAACAAGAGCCTCTGCAATCATGTCGATTGACGTTAGTTATCCATATATTTTTAGAGGTCGTCGTCACGGACGAAGACTTAGGCCAAAGATGGCCAAGCTGTTGAAAGAGGATTTACCAAAAGTCATTATCGAACCAACCGTCCATAAAGGGACCATTGATCCGTTCGCCCTATTTTCTCCACCACCCCTGGAAACCTGGCTGGAAATAGGCTTTGGGGCCGGAGAACACATGGCTTGGCAGGCCAAAAACAACCCGAATATTGGAATAATTGGATGTGAACCTTTTATAAATGGAATAGCAAGTCTACTTCGTCATTCGTCAGATCAACAGCTGTCAAATATAAGAATATTAGCAGATGATGCTCGACCTTTTTTACCCAAAATTCCTGATGAATGTATAAGTCGGCTTTTTATATTGTTCCCCGACCCGTGGCCCAAGAAAAAGCATCAGGATCGCCGTATAATTCAAAATTCGGTACTAACTGAATTCCATAGAATTTTAAAGCCAGGCGGAAAACTCCGGGTAGCAACAGATCATCAATTTTATTTAAGATGGATATTAATACACTTCAATAACCACTCCGGTTTTTTATGGACAGCTCAAACTCCTAAAGATTGGAGGTCACGCGCCATAGACTGGCCCCAAACCCGATACGAATTGAAGGCATTGTCGGCAGGTCGAAAACCAATCTTTCTGGAATATAAAAAAGTGTAATCCTATAGCCGATAACAATGGCGCTACCGTGCTTGAGCGCCAGCTTGCACTGGGTTGGATGTCGAATTCTCTTGTAAAAAATACTCAGAAACGTATATAGTCCGTCGCTAAGTCTTACTGTGAGTTGATGGGAATGGGCCAGGAGCCCATTTTTTTATTCCACGATGGTCCGGTATACAATTATTTTTGCGCATAAAACTCTTCAATAGATAGGTCAAATAGCTCAGGACATACCAATCAATGATAATGGCTCGCTATGATTTAACCACTCTGATAAACCCAACCATCGCGGATTTGGGTTACGAGCTTGTTGAAATTAATCAACTGCAGGCGGAGGGAGCTTTGATTCAGGTAGTTGTGGAACGATTGGACAGATTCGCTATGACAGTTGCCGATTGTGAAAAAGTTAGCCGGTCACTTGCGATTCTTTTAGATCTGGAAGATTTTTCATCAAATGGATATACGCTTGAAGTAATGTCGCCTGGAATTGACCGCGTGCTAAACAAGCTAGAACATTTTCAACGTTTTGCCGGGCATGAGATAGATTTAGAGTATTCATCGCCCGTAAAAGAGAAAAATAAGATGCGTTGCCGGCTAGAAGGAATTTGTGACGGCAACATGATCAAAGTTTATTTGCAATCTAGACGGGAAAATGATGAGGAGATTGTCTTAATTCCTTTCCCAAATATAAAAAAAGCCAAATTAGTCATAAGTGATGATTTACTGAAGATTTAAATATTAACGCACAAACAACATAAGTGAGTGGAAAAGTGTCTATAGAACAAACAACACCAAAACTTGAACTAATACAGGTTGCCGACGCTGTAGCTAGAGAAAAAGGAATACATCGTGACGAAGTGATTGACGCCATGGAGCAAGCCATTCAGAAAGCCGGAAGAGCCAAGTACGGAAATGAGCACGATATTCAAGCTTCGATAAACAAAACATCTGGGGACATACGTCTCGTTCGGCGAACCGAAGTAGTAGAAATAGTTGAAGATGAAATCACACAAATCACTTTAGAAGAAGCACAAAAGAGGGATTCGGCTATACAAATAGGAGCTTTTATAATTGATCCCCTCCCACCAATTGACTTTGGAAGAATAGCCGCACAAACAGCAAAACAAGTTATTGTTCAAAAAGTTCGGGAAGCAGAAAGGGCGCGCCAGTTTGACGAATTCAAGGATAGAGTTGGGGAAATTGTCAACGGGATAGTAAAGCGAGTTGAGTTCGGTAATGTTACCCTGGACCTCGGAAGAGCTGAAGCGATAGTGCGTAGAGACGAGCTGTTGCCGCGAGAGTCTTTTAGAAATGGAGATCGAGTAAGAGGGTATATATATGATGTGCGTGAGGAATTGCGCGGACCGCAAATCTTTGTGTCCAGGACACATCCAGAATTTATGAAGGGAATGTTCAAACAAGAAGTGCCAGAAATTTATGATGGAATAATAGAAATCAAAGCTGTCGCTCGTGACCCGGGTAGTCGCGCAAAAATTGGTGTCCTTTCATACGATAATAGTATCGACCCGGTTGGGGCCTGTGTAGGGATGCGTGGAAGTCGTGTCCAAGCAGTAGTAGGGGAATTACAGGGAGAAAAGATTGACATCATCCCTTGGTCTGATGACCCGGCTACCTTTGTAGTAAATGCCTTAGCACCCGCCGAGGTCAGCAAGGTGGTGTTGGACGAAGACCAAAAACGCATTGAAGTAGTCGTTCCCGATGAACAATTAAGCCTTGCTATTGGCAGAAGGGGACAAAATGTCCGTCTTGCTTCTATACTGAGCGGTTGGGATATAGACATTCTTACTGAGGCCGAAGAATCCGAACGTCGGCAAGAAGAATTTAAGACACGCTCGGGCTTGTTTATGGAAGCTTTAGACATAGACGACGTTATAGCTCACCTTTTGGTGGCGGAAGGATTCGTTTCAGTTCAAGAAATTGCAGAATCCGAATTGTCTGATTTGGCTCAGATCGAGGGCTTCGACGAAGCGATAGGAGAGGAACTACGAAATAGGGCCGTCTCCTTTAGCCAAGCCGAGCAGGAAAATTTAAATGCACGTCGGCTAGAGCTGGGAGTAACAGATGAATTGGCCGCGATGGTCGGGATCACTCCTGGAATACTCGTGATTTTGGGGGAAAATGACATAAAAACAGTTGATGATCTTGGTGATTTAGCGAGTGACGAGCTGATAGAACTACTTCCTGATGCTGGCATAACTATGGAAGAGGCTAATAATCTGATAATGGCTGCGCGTGCCCATTGGTTTGAGGATCTAAATGAAGAATCAGCAGAAGAGCCTGTAGAGAAAACAATCGAAAATAGCAAATAACGGGCTCAATTACGATGGAACGCTATGCTGATGAGAACGTTTCTGACGATTCTACAAAACATCGCTGCATATTTTCTGGATTTGAATTGAACAGGAATGAGCTAATACGGTTGGTGTTGGATCCAAAAGATCTACTCACACTTGATTTATCAGAAAAATTACCCGGCAATCCGCTATGGATTACAGCCAGCAGAGATATGCTCCAGATTGCCATCAAAAGAGACTTATTTTCTAGAACAACAGGTCAAAAGGTCATAATTCCAGCTGACTTTGTAAAAAATGTAGAGTTCGCTCTAGTAGAAAGATCCATTGCCGCAATAGGTCTAGCTCGACGTTCTGGTTGCATACTCTGGGGGAACAAGAAAGTTGAAACAGCATTACGAAAAGGAAATGTGGTTCTGCGAATAGAAGCAATTGATGGATCCATAAATGGGCAGAAAAAACTGGATAAAATTGCTAACGTGCCTGTGGTTCGATCATTATCTTCTGCCGAGCTAGCGCGAGCGTTTCGCCGCACCCATATTGTTCATGCCGCGATTTCAGCATCCAATTGTGCCTCGAACAGCAGATTGACAGCTCGATTGATAAAAGATTTTAACCGTTTGGGGCGATTTCGGGCGTTAACATAATTACTGGGTTGGAAAATTCTTAATACAGGTGTATTGAAAATACTATGAAGCTTCTTGTACCAAAGGTATGTTTTACGAATGACCAAGACAGAAGATAAAGATCGAAAAAAGTTAAGCCTATCTGCTGGGGGCACTTTGTCCCTGGGGAAGAAGATTGAAACCAGTCAGGTTAAACAGAGTTTCTCTCACGGCAGGTCCAAAACTGTTCAAGTAGAA
>CAYFGZ010000025.1:0-34451 GCA_964342575.1 uncultured Nisaea sp.
ATTAAAATTTAAGGAGAACAAAAATGGCTCGCTTATGTGAAGGTAGAGTGGCTGTTGTAACAGGAGCTGCGAGGGGTGTTGGAAGAGAGCACGCGCTAGGACTAGCAAAACATGGTGCACGTGTAATTGTTAATGATCTTGGTGGAGGAGTTGACGGATCCGGTTCAGATACAACACCTGCTCAGCAGGTTGTGGACGAAATAAAAGCCGCGGGAGGCGAAGCCATTGTAAATGGTGATGATGTAAGTTCATGGGACGGTGCGAAGAATATGATCGACCAGGCAATTGAAAAATTTGGCACGTTAGACATCGTAGTCAATAATGCTGGAATACTCCGAGATCGTATGCTTGTAAATATGACAGAGGAGGAGTGGGATGCTGTAATTCAGGTGCATTTAAAAGGAACTTTTGCCCCTTCTCGACATGCTGCTGCATACTGGAGACAGGTGTCGAAAGAAACGGGGGCCAAAGTAAATGCTCGTATCATCAATACCAGCTCTACCTCTGGATTGTACGGTAATATTGGTCAAACCAATTACGGAGCAGCTAAGGCTGGCATCGCAGCATTTACAATTATAGCTGCAAGAGAACTTAGTCGCATTGGAGTAACCGTCAACGCTATTTCGCCAACTGCTTACACTCGAATGACGGATAATCTTCGAGAATATACTGAAGAAGATATAGAGCAACGACATCCTAGATGGGTATCACCAACTATCGTTTACCTATCCAGTGCCGAAGCAAGTGATATAACTGGACGTGTGATTCAGGCAGGGAACGGCCGTGTTGCAGTCTGCGAAGGTTGGAGACGCGGGGCAGAAGTTGATCAAATAGAAGACGCGGAAGCCATTGGCCCTCTCATACGGCAAATGATTTCAAATGTTCGTAAAAACTCGGGTATGGATGGTTTGGAGCTCGATTAGAATTAAAATAGCCCGGTACATGCATATTCCGGGCTATAAAGTGAAAGTCCCTCTACGAGCCATTCTTAGCTTTCTGTATTGATCGCCAGACCGTTTGACTAGTTGCAGGCATTTGCAAATGATCTATACCAAGAGGTTCAAGTGCATTCAAAATAGCATGCATAATTACCTGTGGAGCCGCTATACAACCAGCCTGCCCCACTCCTTTGACTCCCAAACTATTGGCTTTGGTTGGTGTACCTTCAAAATGAGCGTCAAAATTTGGCAACGCCGAGGCTCTAGGCAGAGTATAGTCCATCAGAGAGCCTGATAACAGCTGACCCGATTGCCTCTCAAACGAAACGAATTCCATCAAAGCTTGGCCAATTCCTTGCGCAACGCCGCCATGAAGCTGACCTTCTGTCAATGCGGGATTAACTAAAGCGCCATAGTCATCCACCATAATATATTTTAAAAGGGTGACTGATCCAGTATCGGGGTCAATTTCGACTTCGGCAGCGTGACAACCGTTAGGAAACGTAAAGGGCGCATTTTCTCTCAACGTGAACGTATCCAGTCCCTCACCGCCTAAATCGGGAGCGACATCCTTATTTCGCGCTGCGACTGCTACTTCTTGAATATTAACCGACCTACCATCGTGTTGAGTTGTAAAAGAACCAACTGAAAATAATAATTTCGCTGGGTCTGCTTGTAGTAGTGTGGCTGCTACACACCTCGCCTTGGCAAGTACTTCGTCAATAGCTAACACCATTGTTGCAGCTCCCATGTGCATAGACCGGGCGCCACCATGTCCAGCCCCAAGTTTAATCTTTCGAGTATTGGCCTGCACGTAATCGAACGACGAACTTGGGATTCCCAATCTACTCGCAGCAAGTGCGATATAGGTAGTCTCGTGACCCTGACCATTAGACTCGGTACCTACTCGTAACTCGACACGCCCCTTGTCGGTAAACGTTATTTCAGCACCTTCTTTTGGAAATCCGCGGGAAGTCTCGAGGAAACAACCAAAACCTAAGCCTCGCAAAAATCCACTTTGGGCTGACTCTTTACTACGTGTTACAAAACCAGCTCGATCAATGTAGTCGCATGCCTTCTTAATATTATCTCCAAACTTACCAGTATCGATTTTTAATCCAAGTGCGGTTTCGTAGGGCAAATAAGTAATAACATTCGATATACGAAGTTGAACTGGGTCAAAACCAAATCTACTGGCCGCAACATCTATAAGTCGTTCAATTATAAAGTTAGCCTCTGGCTTTCCAGCACCTCGATATGCATCAATCGGAGTAGTATTTGTAAATACACCAGATGATTGCATATAGATGACTGGTATTTGGTAAACCCCGCCCATGGCCGTAGATGCCGCATTCGTAGAAGCATTGGGGCCTCCAGCCGATAGGTACGCCCCCATGTTAGCTACTAAATTAGCCTCCAATGCTAAAAACCGACCCTCTCTATCTAACGCCAATCTAGCCCGTGTGATGATATCTCGCCCGTGTAGGGATGCGGAATGATCCTCAGAACGCTCCGCTACCCACTTAATTGGTCGCTTAGTTTTTCTTGCTGCCCACAATAATAGTACCCATTCGGGGAATAAAAAATTTTTAAGACCAAACCCCCCTCCAACATCCGGCGCTAGAATTTGTATTTTTTCTTCTGGAATACGAAAAACATCTCGGGCAAGTTGTTCTCGAATAGCATGCACACCTTGAGCTGTGCATGTGAGATGCATCGTACCTTCCTCTTCGTCAAAATACCCTAACCCTGCCCGCGGCTCCATTGGTGCTGCCATTACACGATTATTTACAATTTCTAATTCAGCTACATAAGCGGCCGTACTGAAGACTTGATTTACCTCGGCCTTTTGCCCCTTCTCAAATCGGTATGCAATATTATCTGGAGCGCTTTCCCAAATAACTGGTGCTCCTTCGTTTTGAGCATCCGACACCGTTGTAGCAACGGGCAAAGGCTCATATTCGGCGTACACAACATCAGCCGCAAGCTCAGCAGCTTCCACCGTATCGGCTATAACTAGAGCAATCGGGTCGCCCACATGTCTAACTTTTTCTATCGCAAGCGCATATCTATCCGCAGGAACAATAGGTTTAACTGCAGAAAACTGGGTCGTACAGGGTAATGGGCCCAGGTTATCTTCCAACAACTCCTTGCCTGTATATACAGCCCTAACGCCTTCACTTAATAAAGCTGCAGAAGTATCGATGCTGACGAGTTTAGCGTGCCCATGCGTTGAGCGGACAACTTTAGCGTAGGCTTGATTTTCTTTGTTCAGATTTGCAACAAAGTTGCCCAAGCCCCTAAGAAATCGTTCATCCTCAATACGTTTCATGGGTACGACCGTACGTAGCTCATATGTATGCTTCAATCATCATAACTTACACGGTTGATCAATTTCGACAAATAATTAGACAAACGAAAATTGAAACTTCCATCTAATCCGTATTCTGATCGGTTAACGTTTATCAGAATCTCTGGTTTTTGAGAATACTGGTACGGCTAATTAACCAACCTTAATCCGGTACACTGAACAGCCACCATTTAGCTGCCCAAAGATTAAAATTCGTTTCTGGGTTTCAAAACCTGTCGTCCCCTATATTGCCCGGTCTTTAAATCGATGTGATGGGGTCTATGAAGTTCACCCGTATCTGGACTTTCCACATATGCATCCGGCTTAATAGCATCGTGTGCCCGCCGCATATTACGTTTTGAGGGGGTCGTCTTCCTTTTTGGAACAGCCACGGCAAATCCTTTACCTAAAAACCATTTCTTATTCAGCATAGTGGTATTAGTGGCAAAGAACGTTTTACGCAAGAAAAAATCGATTCACAGTTTCTGCCTTATGAGTATGTCGGGTGGCAGCGATATAACGATAGATTATTCAAATTCGATAATTGGTTCATCAACACCCAAACTACTTCCGGGAGTAGCATGAATTTTTGCGACTATACCATTCCTTTCGGCCTTCATGACATTTTCCATTTTCATCGCTTCAACAATTGCTAATTCTTGACCAGGTTCCACCATATCACCTTCTTTAACCGCCAACGATACCAGCAGGCCAGGCATTGGTGATAACACATAGCGAGACATATCTGGAGGCTGTTTACTTGGCATTAAATCTATTAAAGAAGCTACGTGAAACGGGACAATCTTTATCGTTGAATTCCACCCCCCGTGTTTCAAGTGATATCCTACTCCATCGTAGTCAATCTGCACAACCATTCCATCATCATTTACTGAGCCTTCGAATAACGTTATACCAGGTTTAATCGCTCCCCGAACTTTATAGACGGTATTGTCAAACTCGATATCGAACCCCTTGTCTACTTTTACGGCTTTTGTAAGAACCTTTTTGGTTCTATGAATTAGTATGCTGACAGACGACTCTAAATAACGGTTATCCCCCCTGCGTGGTAACGTTACTTGCCCAGAAATTGATTTCCTCCTATTAGCTCGGGATTGCTCGAAAGCTGCCGCGACTGCATACAATTTAGCCTCAACATCGCTTGTAAGTTCTATACCATTAAAACCGCTTGGAAACTCCTCCTCTATAAACGCGGTCGTCAAGTCACCGCTTTGGAATCTAGAGTTGGACATAACTGCCGATAAAAAATCAATATTGTGACTAACCCCTCGGATCCTAAACTTATCTAATGCCGTTTTCATACTGCTTATAGCTTGATCTCGGCTCGAACCAGATGTGATCAACTTTGCTATCATAGGGTCATAGAACATTGAGATATCTGATCCCTCATAAACACCTGTGTCCACCCTTACACCTTGGATTTCGGGAGGAGCATTATATTCTATCAAACGACCGGATGAAGGGAAAAAATTCCGATCTGGATCTTCTGCATAAATGCGGGCCTCAATAGCCCAACCATTTAACTTTACATCTTTCTGCTTAAACCCCAATTTCTCACCTGTCGCCACTAAAATCATAAGTTCAACTAGATCTAAGCCGGTAACAAGCTCGGTTACCGGGTGTTCCACCTGCAACCTCGTGTTCATTTCCAAGAAGTAGAAGTTTTTATTTCTATCTACTATAAATTCCACTGTCCCTGCTGAACAATAGTCGACCGATTTAGCAAGCAATATCGCCTGCTCTCCCATAGCCCTTCGAGTTTTTTGATCAATAAAAGGACTGGGGGCCTCTTCTACAACTTTTTGGTGACGACGTTGAATGGAGCATTCCCTCTCACCGAGATACATTGTGTTTCCTATAGAGTCGGCGATTATCTGAATTTCTATATGGCGTGGGTCTTCAATAAATTTTTCAACAAAAACTCGGTCATCGCCAAAACTTGAGGCTGCTTCGCTCACTGCGGATCGAAAACCTTCACGAAGTTCGTCATCATCATATGCTACCCGCATTCCCTTTCCGCCACCCCCGGCCGATGCCTTGATCATTACGGGATAACCAATTTCTCCCGCAACTCGTATTGCGTCATTATCGTCGTTTAGTACCCCCACATAACCCGGCACGGTATTGACGCCAGCGGAAGCAGCTATCTTTTTTGATTCGATCTTGTCGCCCATGGCAGCGATAGCACGAACCCCGGGTCCAATGAAAGTCACCTTTTCTTTTTCGAGCTTTTCAGCAAAAACGGGGTTTTCTGATAAAAACCCATAACCCGGATGCACCGCTTGTGCTCCACTTTTTTTTATTACATCTACTATATTATCTATCAGTAAATAACTTTCCGTCGATGGAGCTCCACCGATTAAAAATGCTTCGTCTGCATGCTTAACATGCAACGCATTTTCATCCGCCTCAGAGTATACAGCTACCGTTTCAATACCCATACGGCGACAAGTCCGAATAATGCGACAAGCTATTTCGCCACGATTAGCAATAAGAATTTTTTTAAACATAACCACCTTCGAGTTAATCTGAGTAACCACCATATAGCTTTTAATCTAGCTATTTAAGTGCGACATACTGCCATATAGTTTATAGGTGGTACCAATAAAGAATTACACTAGTTACCTATAGTTTACTGCATAAGAAGAATTAAAGAACCGAGTTCTCCATCGAAATCAAAGGAGAAAATTAATATACGAGCCCGCGGGAGCCGACATATCTATATTGTCATTAGCTATTAAGCTTGAAAGTCTAGAGATTTGCGCCTCCATCTGCTCAGTTGTTGTAGCAGTCCTTATCCGAAAACCGGGTTTTGGTGATATAGTATCATCTATCACCCTATTTTCCGTGGTGATCTGCTTATCTTGCCTAGACCTAGCCGCTTTCCGCGATCCCGGCTGTGTTATCCTTCTGATCAGCTCAGCCCGCGTCTCATTTTGAATATCCGTCCCACCTGGTATTAAAGCCATTTAACGCTCCATAGAACACCCATCTTCTATTCGAAAAACCTTGTTACTAACATCGTCCGAATTATCACGCAAATTTGTTCAACGTCCACCAATTTCTTTTTCTAAAGCATCCATCGCGCTATTTAACTTTTCTGGAGTTGATGCATAACATAGCCGCAAAAACCCCTCGCCACCGGGGCCAAATGCACTGCCTGGTGCTAGCCCGACATTGCATCTATCGATTAATTGCTTACAAAACTCCAACGAATTTTCCACGCCATCTACTGCAAAAAAAGCGTAAAAAGCCCCATTTGGCCTTATAGATTTTATGCGTGGCCACTTTTCTAGGCGGTCAAATACTATGTCCCTTCCGATTTGACACCTTCTCCGAAGATCAGCTATCACATTATCCCCGTTAGTCACTGCACTAATTCCCGCCTGTTGAATGAAAGGCGGCACGCCGGAGGTCGAAATCTGGATCAACTTGGCTAGCGTCTCAGAGAGACCTATTGGATGCACCAGCCAGCCCATTCTCCAACCGGTCATCAACCAAGATTTGGAAAAACTGTTTATGGCTATCACCTTGTCATCCGGTTTAGCAAACGTGAGTATCGAGGTTGCGACAGTGCGGTCGAACACAAGTGAATGATATACTTCATCCGAAATAATCCAGATATTTCGCAGCCTACAAAATTCTACTAGCGATTGCTGGTCCTCTTCGGGCATTATCCATCCAGTTGGGTTACCGGGGGAATTTATAAAAATTGCTTTGGTAGCATCATTTACTTCGGCAAAAACATCATCCAATTCTAATCTCCAACCATCATCAAGCAGCCGAATCGAAGCATGCTTAGTCCGGCCATTGTTAAGTGTGACGGTTGAATAGATGTTAGGCCAAACAGGACCGATTACTATTACTTCATCATCAGGATTAAGCAACATCTGCATTACAAGGGCGATGGCCATCATTCCAGAATTGGTCACCGTGAGTCTTTGATCGCATAAACTTAAATTCAGCGCCCGCTGACTGTAATTTACAAGTGCTTCACGTAATTCAATTATACCATTTTGATCTGTATAGAAAGTTTCTCCTCTTATCATTGATTCATGGGAGGAATTCGATATAAATTCTGGCGTTGGTACATCTCCCTCACCAAACCATAGGGGAATTAATCCCTGACGTCCCCAACCGTATTTGGCTACTTCTACTATATTAGTTTCTGTCACCTCGCTTACTATTTTCGAAAGACTGGATAAGTCTATATTGGATACCATGCGATCTTCCTGCTAAAATTCTTGGGTTGGCCTTCTGCGTCCATTAAAACAATTCTTATTAAATGCCAAGCAGCTAAGTGCTACAGGTTGATAACATTTTTACCGAGGCAGTGTAACCACTAATGCTAGAACAAATTTTGTCAGAGTGTATTATAAAATCCTATGAGCTCTATTATTTACCTTATCAGACACGGAGAAACGACGTGGAATAGAATCGGTCGACTGCAAGGTCAAGCCGATTCACCTTTGACGCTATTGGGGACCCGCCAAACGGAGGCAGTTGGGAGAGCCCTACAGAAACTAGTGAAAAATCAGCAATATCGTTTCTGGTGCAGTCCGTTAGGACGGACCCGACAGACGGCCTCAATAATTTGCGACGTTCTCAATTTCGATTACAACGATGTAATTTTTGATGATCGCCTTAAAGAAATTACACTTGGCGAGAGGGATGGATACGCAAATTGGCAAGCATTGTTAGACGACTTTCCAGAAGAGATGTCGATCCGAGCGGATGATCCGTGGAATTTTGCTCATCCAGATGGAGAAAGTAGTCAAATGGTCCAGGATCGACTCAAACCACTTTTAGACCAGATTTTAGAAATGTCAGGGGCGCACATAATTGTAGCCCATGGGGTTGTTAGCAAAATTATCAGAGGTATCTATTTGGATTTATCTTCCAATGAAATCTTTGCTTTAACTCGACCACAGAATGCTTTTCACGTCCTAAGCAATGGCAGTGTGAAAATGATAGGAACAAACTTAAAATGATTATGCAAGGCCCCCTTTATCTGCTTCGGCACGGTGAAACAGTCTGGAACCGTGCAAAACGTCTACAAGGTCATAAGGATACTCCATTGACGCTCAAAGGCGTAAAACAGGCAACAGCGCTCGGAAATGCCTTAGGAAAGATAATTGAACCACCCTGGCCGCAATATTTCTATGCCAGCCCAATAGGACGAGCCCGCCAGACTGCCGTTATAATTGCCGATATGATAGCCTACGACAGCGAAAAAATCATCCACCACGATTCCTTAAAAGAAATTACTTTTGGAAACTGGGATGGTCTTAATATGGAAGAAATCCTTGCAAACGACGCAGAAAAATGGGCCCAAAGGAAGGATGCTAAATGGCAGTTCTCGCCACCGAATGGAGAGAGCTACGAACAGGCCGGTCTACGAGTAGCATCTTTTTTTTCAAAAATGCCAACCGACCACCCCATTATCATTGTTGCCCATGGATCCCTAAACAAAGTAATCAGGGGTCAATGGCTGAAATTAAGGCCCGATGAAATATTAGCCTTGGACGAACCACAAGACGGATTCTATTACCTTACCCCAGATGGGAAAGAAACGTTTATCAAGGCTTAACAGCACCTTACTTTTTATTAATAGCATTACCTTTTTGTTGCTTTGGTCGTCGCACGGAACTGATTTCCAGCCCACTCTCCGCTATCCGTGTCATAAATACGCTAAATGGTTCCTCTACTACCGACATGTGGTACGCGTTGGCATGCAGAACTGTATCTCGTTTTTGGAGAATTGCTACATGTCCTTTCATGTATAACAAATCTCCCGGTTGTGCCGCCTCTATCCCACCAAAAATATTTTCTCCAACACAACGTTCCTGTTGATCTGTATCCCGTGGCGCTAAAATACCACTTCGCGCTAAGCTGAGTTGAACTAATGCTGAACAATCCAATCCAGCACTAGACCGCCCCCCCCAGAGGTAAGGCGAACCAATATATTTGACAGTTGTTGATAATAAACTTTCCTTTGTAGACCCAATACGCCCTAGATGTTTAGTGGGGATCCAACCTCCTATGTACGTTTGGCAAAAATCATCCGTTTCCTTTACAATTTCTATCTTAGAAGTCATATATAACAGCCGAATAATAGGCGCTCGTATATCAGGTTCTTCAAAGACTATGGTTTTTAATGCTATTACTTCGTGCGACGCCATGGATACCTTAGAAGATAACCCGTCAGAATTCACGAAGCCCACATACCCATCTGTTTGCGATTGTCCCCATGCCCAACAGGACGAATATTCATAAACTATAAAATATTCACCAAACAATAGCTCGGAAGCACGTTCAGCACTTTGATTCGGCATCTTACGAATGGGTAATATGCTCGAAATGACACAATAGACTTCCCCGTCTACATATTTTTCTGCTTTAACCGAATTTTCCAGATAACTGGCGGCCAGTTCCGGTCTATATGGGTATTCGCGAGGATCCAGAAATTCATTGCTCAAGACTTTAATTCCTGAATGGCACCATCTAGACCACCAACAGTCAATGGAAACATGTTGTCATCTAACAATTCTTGGATCATTTCAACGGACCGAGTATACCGCCAATATTTCTGTTGAGTCGGATTAAGCCAAACACAGCGATCAAAATGACTTTTAATTCTTTGAATCCATTTGATACCCGGTTCAGGGTTCATATGTTCGACGCTTCCCCCAGCGATAGTAATTTCATACGGGCTCATGGAGGCGTCTCCAACAAATATGCATTTGTAGTTGGAACCATAGGTATGCAAAATTTCCCATGTTGAAATTTTCTCGATATGACGACGCCGGTTATCTTTCCACATGGCTTCATAAGGGCAATTATGAAAATAAAAATATTCCAAATGTTTAAATTCGCTCCGAGCAGCTGAAAACAATTCCTCTGTGAGTCTAACGTAGGGATCCATAGAGCCACCAACATCAAAAAATAAAAGCACATTAACGGCATTATGTCGTTCGGGAACCAATTTTAGATCTAGGAACCCCCCATTACGAGCAGTGGATCGGATCGTGTCAAAAAGATCAAGCTCCTCCGGTGCTCCTTCTCTGGCAAATTTTCTAAGCTTTCGTAGAGCAACTTTTATATTACGAATGCCAATTTCCACTGAATCATCCAGGTTCTTGTACTCTCTTTTATCCCAAACCTTTACTGCCCGTCCATGGCGTCCTGACTTTTGCCCAATACGGACACCCTCCGGATTGTAGCCATCAGCTCCAAACGGGGAACGCCCAGCTGTACCAATCCATTTGTTACCGCCCTGGTGTCTCTTTTTCTGCTCCTCTAGCCTCTTTTTCAAAGTATCCATTAACTCTTCCCACCCGCCCAATGCCTCAATCTCTTTCATCTCTTCTGGGGTCAAATGAAGTTGAGCCAACGATTGCAACCAATCTTCCGGAATATCTTTACCAAACACTTCATCCAAAAGTTCAAGGCCTTTAAAACAGTGCCCAAACACCTGATCAAACCTATCAATATGCCGCTCATCTTTGACAAGGGAAGCTCTGGACAAGTAATAAAAGTCATCTAGTGAATAATCCGCCACTCCCTTCTTTACAGCATCCAAAAAAGTCAGATATTCCTTTAGAGAAACTGGTATTTCGGCTTTTTTCAAAGAATAAAAAAAGGTTGAGAACATATCTTGTGGCCTTCCTCAGACACAGTTTTTTTGTTTTGATTCGATAGGGTAAGTCAAACTAGAATAATATTAGTTGTTCATCTCTCTCCTCGCGAGAAAAGCTAACCTTTCGAACAGATGAACGTCCTGCTCATTTTTTAACAATGCACCGTGCAAAGGTGGAATAATATCTTTCTTGTCTTTCAGTTTTATTGCTTCTATTGGGATATCTTCCACTACCAACAATTTAATCCAGTCCAATAATTCGGAAGTAGAAGGCTTCTTTTTTAATCCCGGCACCTCCCTAACTTCAAAGAAAGTAGTCAACGCTTCTCGAAGTAGCCCCTTTTTAAGTTTTGGATGATGCACCTCCACTATTTGTTCCATGGTATTCACATCTGGGAATCTAATATAATGGAAAAAGCACCTACGTAAAAATGCGTCAGGCAATTCTTTTTCATTATTAGAAGTAATAATTACGATAGGTCTTTGTTTAGCTTGAATACGTTCTTGAGTTTCATATACAAAAAACTCCATCCGATCCAACTCCAATAACAAATCATTGGGAAACTCAATATCGGCCTTATCTATTTCATCAATCAATAGAACAACCTGCTCGTTAGCAGCAAAGGCATCCCAGAGTTTTCCTCGCTGTATATAATTCGCTATGTCATGGACACGTTCTTCACCCAATTGGCTGTCCCTCAGCCTGGAGACTGCATCGTATTCATACAAGCCCTGCTGAGCTTTTGTAGTGGATTTTATATGCCATTCAATGATTGGTTTGCCCAGGGCTTTCGCTACCTCATGCGCCAAAACAGTTTTCCCGGTCCCTGGTTCACCCTTGATCAATAAAGGCCTTTCTAAAGTAACAGCAGCATTTACTGCAATCATTAAATCTTCCGTGGCGATATATGCATCTGTTCCACTAAACCTGGCTTGATCACTCATCGATACCTCTTTATTTTATAATTAAACTGAATTCTTAGTGATATTTCTTGCGAACCATTCGGGAAACTAATTTCTACAAATTCTATGATATACGGGCGATAGTATCCTTTATTCTTTCCAAGGCTTCCTGCAGATTATTCGTTTCAGCTCCGCCAGCCTGGGCCATATCCCATCTACCTCCACCACCTTTTCCACCCAGGGCTATCACGCCTTCCCGCACAAGATCAATAGCATTGAACTTATCCTTTAAATCTTTCGTAACCCCTACTACCAAAGAAGCTTTCTCGCGGTCTGTCGAAACGATGGAAACAATCCCTGAACCTATCTCCGTCTTCATTTCGTCAACTAAAGCTTTTAGTTCACGGGCCGGAACATCCTGCAATAAACGCCCTAAAAACACGGTTTCACCAATTTTAATATTATCAGTTTTTGTAGACGCCCTTGTTGCAGAGTTGGCTAATTTGCGCCGAAGTTCTATTACTTCACGCTCTAGCTTCTTTTTATCATCCGCCAGGCTTATCACTCTTTCAGGCAGCTTCTCATGAGTCACTTTCAGTGATTGGGCTATTTTTTCCAAAATGTTGTCACGTAAATCAAAATGTTCCAGGGCCCCTGCCCCGGTTACTGCTTCTATCCTTCTAACACCAGATGCAACCGCACTTTCCGAAATTAAGCGAAAAATCCCAATATCCCCAGTTCGATTAACATGAGTTCCGCCGCAAAGCTCGGTAGAATAGTATTCTTTTTGGTCGTCCGGTTCGGATTCACCCATCGAAACCACTCGGACCTCTTCACCATACTTTTCTCCGAATAATGCCATAGCCCCCTCCTTGATGGCGGCCTCTGGCTCCATAATACGAGTAGTTACCCGTGTGTTTCTTCTTATTTGATCATTCACGTCCCGTTCAATCATTTTCAGCAGGTCGTTCGTAACCGGCATGGGATGGCTGAAATCAAACCTTAGCCGTTGGTTGTCCACTAAAGAACCTTTCTGAGTTACATGATCTCCCAGATGACGCCTGAGCGCTTCATGCATCAAATGAGTAGCCGAGTGATTTGCTCTCAGTCGAGCGCGACATTTTGTATCAACCTTCATTTCTGCAAATTCGCCAACCGATATAGTACCCGAATTCAATTTTCCTATATGCAAAAATAGGTCTCCAACTCTCTTCTGAACATCAATTACATCTATACAAGCCCCTCCTGCTGAAGTTATATAACCACGATCACCTATCTGTCCCCCAGACTCTCCATAAAATGGGGTCTGGTTAACCAAAATTGTTATGCTTTCATTCGCTAATGACGATTCAACTTTATCTAACTCCTTACCATCAACTATCAAAGCTACGATTTCGGCTTCAGATCTCTCAGTCGAATACCCTAAAAACTCGGTAGCTCTATGTTTTTCTCTCAGATCAAACCATACGTTATCCGTCGCGGCTTCTCCCGACCCAGACCAGGCTGCTCGCGCTGTAGCCTTCTGCTCGGACATCGCTTTATCAAAACCCTCTATTTCAACTTTGCGACCTTGACCACGCAAAATATCCTGGGTCAAATCCAACGGAAATCCATAGGTGTCATAGAGTTTAAATGCAATTTCACCTGGGAGATTCTCTCCGCGCCCTAGACGACTCGTCGCCTCATCCAACTGCCTAAGACCTCTATCCAATGTTTCTTTAAAACGGCTTTCTTCAAGCCTAAGCGTTTCTACTATTAGACTTTCAGCTCTATTCAATTCTGGAAATGCCTCTCCCATTTGTTTAACCAACGACGGGACCAACCGCCACATAAGTGGCTCCACGCACCCTAACAAGTGAGCATGTCGCATTGCCCGCCTCATGATGCGTCTAACGACGTAGCCTCTTCCCTCATTGGACGGCAAAACGCCGTCAGTTATTAAGAAAGCAGAGGCTCGTAAATGATCAGCAATTACTCTGTGCGATATTTTCCCAGGGCCATCTGGATCGACGCCAGCTTCATTTGCCGAAGCTTCGACAAGGTTTCGCATTAAATCAATATCATAATTGTCGTGTTTACCCTGTAATATGGCTGATATCCGCTCGAGTCCCATACCCGTATCAATAGATGGTCTTGGTAAGTTTACCCTCTCATCCTTTGACATCTGCTCAAATTGCATAAAGACTAAGTTCCAAATTTCAATGAACCTATCTCCGTCTTCATTTTTACTTCCGGGGGGTCCCCCTTCAATATCCTCACCATGGTCATAAAAAATCTCAGAACAGGGACCGCAGGGACCAGTGTCGCCCATAGCCCAAAAATTATCTGAAGTAGGTATCCTAATTATTTTTTCATCCTGTAGACCAGCGATCTTTTTCCAAAGAGCGGCAGCTTCATCATCCTCTGAATACACCGTCACAAGAAGTTTTTCACACGGTAAACCGTAGTCTTTGGTAATCAGTTCCCAAGCATGCTCTATTGCCGTTTCCTTAAAATAGTCACCAAAAGAAAAATTACCCAACATCTCAAAGAATGTGTGATGACGGGCAGTATATCCCACATTCTCTAGATCATTATGCTTTCCTCCAGCGCGAACGCATTTTTGAGATGTTACAGCCCTCACGTAATCACGTTTTTCGGCCCCTGTGAAAACGTTTTTAAATTGCACCATGCCGGCATTGGTAAATAGCAAAGTCGGATCATTTCTGGGAACTAGAGGGCTAGACGAAACAATTTCATGCCCGTTTCTGTTAAAAAACTCAAGAAAAACGTTTCTTATTTCATTGGTTGTTTGCATGCTCTAACAGCCCTAACAACATTTTTTCCAACTATATATAAAGGTGGCATGTTTATATGAAATTATTTTTTACTGGACCAAGGCCCTCAAGTCCAGCCGACGAATACCAAGGAACGTCTATTTTTAATAGTCAAAAAAATCACGGTCCTCAGCATTTTCCGAAGACCGCGGTTTTTATTTTATAAAAAGAAGTAAACGATTATAGATTAATCTTCAATATCATCTTCAGCCTCGGGGCCAACTAACATAGCTTCAGCCACCAACCCCGCATTCTCCCTCACTGCATTTTCTATGGTATTTGCTACAGTTGGATTTTCGCGCAAAAACATTTTAGCGTTTTCTCTTCCTTGCCCAATTCTTTCACCATTATAGCTGAACCAAGCCCCAGCTTTTTCAACAATATTAGCATTAACTCCTAAATCTAAAAGTTCCCCCGTCTTAGATATTCCCTCACCGTACATAATATCGAATTCTACCACTCTAAATGGGGGCGCCACCTTATTCTTTACAACTTTAACACGTGTTTGATTTCCAACAATATCTTCTCGATCTTTGATCGCTCCTATTCTTCTAATATCTAAACGAACTGAAGCATAAAACTTCAAAGCGTTACCGCCTGATGTAGTTTCTGGGTTACCAAACATAACACCAATTTTGAGCCTAATTTGATTAATAAAAATAACTAAACAGTTCGACTTTGAAATAGAAGACGTCAATTTTCGAAGTGCCTGACTCATTAGTCGCGCTTGCAAGCCAACATGAGTGTCACCCATTTCTCCCTCTAACTCAGCTCGCGGCACCAGTGCTGCGACAGAGTCAACTACTAAAACATCTACTGCCCCGGAGCGCACTAATGTGTCAGCTATTTCCAAAGCTTGCTCGCCCGCGTCTGGTTGAGAAATAAGCAACTCATCTATATCGACACCCAATTTTTTTGCGTACGCTGGATCTAATGCGTGTTCAGCATCTACGAATGCACACACTCCGCCCTTTTTTTGTGCTTCAGCAGCGGCATGCAAGGCCAACGTCGTCTTACCAGAACTCTCGGGACCATATATTTCAATAATACGTCCCCGCGGCAAACCGCCTATTCCAAGAGCAATATCCAGCCCCAGCGAACCAGTTGAAATGGCCTCTATATCGACCGAGTCCTGTTGCTGGCCCAGCTTCATCACCGAACCTTTTCCAAATGCCTTTTCAATTTGACCAAGTGCTGCTTCTAGAGCTTTTGATTTATCCATTGAGTCCTGCTCTACTACTCGTAATGATGTTACAGACAATTCACTTCTCCATTCTTACCGTGTTACGCGTCTCTTGCAAATGTCCGCTAGGATACAACCGGAAAAACTACTTTGATGAAGTCAACCAATTCTTACTGGACTTGATTAAAGACACTTTCAGAACTTCTAATTTTCTTCAATGTACACTATTTGTTCTCAAATAAAAAGCCTATATTCTTGTTTTGTTCATGGCAATATCTAGGATTTGATATCTGTTTATATTGGAAATATTGGTGCCTCTACAATATACAGTGGTTATATAAAAAATTCCCATACATATAATTCTGCATCTAGCTTAGTTTATCGGCTTGTTTCTAAGCTTAAAAACATAGCTTATAACTTCTGCCACTGCCTTGTAGTGTTCGGGTGGAACTTCGTCATCAATCTCTGCAGCAGCAAACAGCGCCCTAGCTAAAGGCGGATTTTCTACTATAGGAATGTCATTATCATTAGCTACTTCGCGAATTCTGAATGCAACATCATCTACACCCTTGGCTACAACCTTCGGGGCAGCCATTGTTTCAGCCTCATATTTCAGGGCAATAGCGTAGTGAGTCGGGTTAGTAACAACTACATCCGCCGTTGGTACCGCCGCCATCATGCGCTCGCGCGCGCGCTCCGCCCTTATCTGCCTTAATCTTCCTCTAATGAGTGGATCACCATCTGTTTGTTTCACTTCATCTTTAACTTCTTGCTTGGTCATCCGCATTTGTTTTAAAAATTCATAACGCTGATACAAATAATCTAAGCCAGCTATGCCACCGACCACAAAGATTGCCGCAACAAACATTTGCAAAATTATTAATCTGGTTTCTTCGGCAGTTGCCGAGATATCCATTTGCATCAAAAGTTCAACGCGGCTGAGCTCGGGGATTGCAACAGTACCCACTATGGCTGCAACAACAGCCAATTTCAGCAGGCCTTTAGAAAATTCTATAAGAGATTTAAGACTGAAAAGTCGCCCAAATCCTTTTATTGGGGATATCCGGGCTACCGAGGGGATTAAGCTATGAGCGCTAAAAACAACCCCGCCGACGATCAGCTTAAAAAATACAGCCAGGGCCATTAGCACTAATATAGCCGGGCCAATCCCTATAGCTATTTGCAGGAATACATCAGCAAAAACCTCTCCAATCGTAGCAGAATCAATGCGAACTGTATGAAATTTTTCAAACAAACCACCCACCGCCGCAAATATGTTACCTGCCATAAATGGTGCAAACAGTCCAGCTATCAGCGCTCCCCCAATCATAATAGCGAAGTGGGAAACCTCCTGGGAGGTCATAACACGCCCTTTTTCGCGAGCATCCATGAGTTTTCGAGGTGTCGCTTCTTCCGTTTTTTGTGACTGGTCGCTTTCCTCCGACAATCAAGTACTCCTACAACTAATTAACAGACAAGAACTGATTTAGGTGCGTAGCATAATATTCTAGGAAAATGGAGAATAATCCACTCAATATAGCAGAGAAAAGGAAAAGCCCTCCCGCCAACTGAACGGGAAGTCCAACGAAGAATATCTGCAACTGTGGCATCAATCGAGCAAGCATACCAAGTCCCATAAAGAAAATTAGGCTTATTACTATAAAGGGCGCAGCCAACTGTAGTGCCAACCGAAAACTATCACCGATTAGTCTAGCAACTACAAAAGCGGAATCGCCAGCCAAAAGCATCTTCCCTACCGGAAACATATTGTAACTATCGGTCACCGCAAGAATTAGCGTGTGATGCATGTTAGTCGCGAATAGTATCATAACGCCCATAGTCGTTAGCAATAATCCCGGAAGAGATGCTTGACTGGAAATGCTAGGGTTGAACACTTCGGCATTTGCCATCCCAATAGTAACACCTATAAATCGCCCAACGGTATCAAGTGTAAGTAGCATTATTTTCGCTACAATTCCTATATAGATTCCTATTACTATTTCTACGGCGAGCAATCTAAAAAGTTCCACCACCTGTCTTGGTTCTGGCGGCAAACTGCCGGAAACCAGCGGAGCTATTATAATAGTCAGTAATAATGCAAATAAAAGCCTCACTTTAATTGGAACAAATGCTTCCCCGATTCCAGGGATTAGCATTACCGTTGCAGCTACCCGCGCAAAAACAATCAAGAACGCGTATACTTGTAGTGGTAAGAACTGCTCTAGAGCCATATTCGGCCTTAAACTCCGAAGCTATATTTTAAGAATATCACCTAAGTCACATAGAAGTTTACAACCATCAGCCTAAACCAATAATTTTATCGGCCAAACCAACCATATATTCGGTTAGGGTCGTAAGCATGAAAGGTAGAAGTATAGCCAAGGCTCCAAACACAACAACTATCTTAGGTACAAATACAAGCGTCATCTCCTGAAGCTGCGTAAGAGCCTGAAATAACGCAATTATCAACCCAATAACAAGCGCTATACCCATAACGGGAACAGACATGGTCAATACAACAAGTATCGCCTCTCTACCAATTTCTATAGCTTCTAGTTCATTCATTTGCTTGACTAATGCGCCCGCTTAGAAAATCACCCTTCACTCGAAGATAAATACCAAGACTGCATGGCAACTAGATGGGCATTCTCATCACTTCCTGATACGCTTGAATCATCTTCTCACGCAATGTGGTCACTAATTGTAATGTTGCTTCCGCACTATTAACCGCGGAAACAACGTCATTTAGATCAGCTTCCCCGGCGATCCCCTTCATGCTCATAGTTTCACCAGTTTTAAGAGTATCGATACCATCTCTTGTGGCTTCTCTAACGAAGGAAGCAAAATCTTTGCCAGCACTGGTCTTATCACCAATGTTCGATAGATCACCAGTTTTTGACAGTTGCGACAATGCCTCCCCGATTCGATTAACCATATCTTCACTCCATAAAGTTAATGACGTATAATACTATATTTTCTTCCAATAGGCTATGGGGGTATTTAGCTCCGCAATAAATCAATAGTCCGCTGTATCATATTTTTAGATGATTCCAAAACCGTTAAATTAGCTTCATACGATCTCTGAGCCTCCCTCATATCCATCATTTCGATTAACCCATTTACATTCGGACGTTTTATGTATCCTTTGTCATCTGCTAACGGGTGATACGGTTCGTAAGCTATAACAAAATCCGAATCGTCACGTCCTATCTTAGAAACCTGGACAAGATCGACCCCGAGCTGTCTGTCGAGAACATCCCTAAAAACAATGGTCTTTCGCCGATAGGGGTCCGCTCCTTGCGTTCTACCGACAGAATCTTGGTTAGCGATATTTTCGGATATAACACGCAATCTGGTTCCCTGCGCCTTCATGCCGCTAGCTGATATTTTCAAAGCGTTATTCAAATCTATGGCCATCTAATTCATACCTTCATTCAAAATTTCAGTTTAACGGGCAACCCCCAGTGCCAGCTTGAACATCGACAAGTTTTTCTTGTAAATATTACTAGCTAATTTGTAATTCATATTCGATTCGCTAACCTTCATTAGCTGTTCTTCCATTACCACCGCATTTTTATTCGGATTCACTTCATAGACATCTCTATTCCTTTCCTTAGTAATCCGAAAATCATTTCGAGCGATGGTCCCTTCAATATGCCCAGCAGAAGTCTTGGACACGTTTATTGGCTTGTTAGCAGAAAGCATTCTCGAAAAGTCCTGGGGCTTCAAATCCCGAGCGTGATAACCAGGTGTGTCGGCATTGGCAATATTCTGTGCCAGTACCGTCTGCCGTTCGTTCAGCCACCCCATCTTTCCACTAGCCATACGGAAAAGATCAAGTTTTCCCAAATTCATTTTTCGCCCCTTTTAAAGCCTTGTATGCGTGCATTCCAACACAATAACTTATGTATTGAACGAGCCAATATAGTGTTCGAGTTAAAATAAGCAAAAAACATACCAACTTGTTAAACTTTCTCCATTCTACTTGCCTCTGCGACTTCTAAAAGGAATAAGAAAAGAATAAATCACTGGCCAAAATCTAACCACCAAGGTTAAAATGCAGTATGAAGAAGAGACAGGCCGCTTTCGCAATCAAGGGATACGGGCAAGAGAAAGCCGTTCCAAAGATATTGGCGAAAGGCTATGGAGAAGTTGCTGAAAAAATTCTCCGACTGGCCTTCGATAACGATGTCAAAGTTCGAACAGACCCAGATTTGGCAGAAATTTTGTCGGTGATCGACGTTGATTGCGAAATACCCCTGGAAGCATTCACAGCGGTAGCAGAAATTTTAAGTTACGTGTATTTCGAAAACGAGAAAATGGCTGAATCTGGACATTATAAGGAATATAGAACTTCACATGATTAATTCTCGTTCGATTTTCTTGGAAAAAGAGCTAAACTGGGCAGAAAGGGTGCTTAACCAGGCTTTAAAAGCAGCATTAGATGGAAAAAATACCGACCTGCCCAGCGACCTTGAGTCGCGTGTTATCGATTTTTGTAGTCAGATACCGACTTTATCACCTCAGGATGCTCACCGATTCGCAACTAGAATGGAATCTGTGATAACCATTCTTGATAAATTATCAGTGGGTCTTACGAAATTAGATTCCATAAATAAAACTGGAAGAAACGTTTCAATGAAAAGAGCGTCTAAAATCTATCAAGCCTCCAAGTATCAGCCAGAAAAATCTTTAAAATCAGACCTCTAGTCAGTGTACGATGGATATTAAGAAATATTTTTGATTTATTTTTTGAGTAAAAATTCATGGAAAT
Organism: uncultured Nisaea sp.; assembly: GCA_964342575.1. GTDB lineage: Bacteria > Pseudomonadota > Alphaproteobacteria > Thalassobaculales > Thalassobaculaceae. The sequence goes on from CAYFGZ010000025.1 coordinate 20,622, forward strand.
GGGCGTTTATCTTCGTTTTTTTGTGGCTCTAATCTTCACGTTGTCACTAATCGGAATAGTTTATTGGCTAGCAAAACGCTTTGGTTTAAACAGAATAACTGGCAAAGTAAATGCTGGCGATAGAATAGGAATCCTTGAAATACGACAAATTGATTCTCGGCACAAACTAGTTCTAATTAGACGCGATACAGCTGAACATTTGATTTTGCTCAGCCCAGAGGGAGGGCGGTTATTGGAAAATATTAACGAGGGCAAGAAGCAAAAGACGACATTTGATGATCATTTAAAGAAAAACGATTAAAGCAAAAAACTATTCCTAGAGAGGCCTATTTAATCTGTATACTTGCGGAAAAACACGGTGAGTAATTCTAAACAACTTGAAAATTTAGTTGTATCGGGCCTAGCTGTACTCGGGTTCACCGTGCTTGCCTCAGTCGAAGTAAGCGCGCAGACGTTGACCCTGGATATCGGAGAACCAGGAGGGTCAACCACAGCTCGCATAATCCAGCTTGTTGCAGTGATAGCTGTTTTATCATTAGCTCCCGGTCTACTAGTAACCATAACATCCTTTACGAGAATAGTTGTGGTCTTATCACTGCTAAGAACCGCCTTGGGGACTCAGCAATCCCCACCCAATCTAGTGATCATAAGTTTAGCCCTTTTTCTTAGCAGTTTCATAATGGCCCCGACATTCGAAAAAGCTTGGAAAGAAGGAATCTCTCCCTTAATTGAAGAACGCATTGACGAAATGGAAGCGTTTGAGAGAACGACAGAACCATTTAGAGACTTTATGCTCAGTCAAGTCAGACAGAAAGACCTAGACCTCTTTCAAGATATCGCCGGGGTCAAAGTAGAGGAAACGGGCGCAAGGGCACCACTTCAAGTACTTGTGCCAGCCTTCATGATCAGCGAGTTACGTAGAGCATTCGAGATTGGCTTTCTAATATACCTACCATTTGTAATTATAGATATGGTTGTTGCGTCAATATTAATGTCCATGGGCATGATGATGGTTCCACCGATAATAGTTTCGCTGCCCTTTAAACTTATCTTTTTTGTGCTGGTGGATGGCTGGTACCTGATAGCTGGCTCTTTGGTAAAGAGCTTTGGGCCTGGGTAGTTTGTAAATTACCGAGAATGCTTCCAAAAACAAATTACGAGCTCTATATCGGTTATAATAACAATTGCTTCGTCAATTCACTTCACTCAACGGTTTGTCTTTTAATTTTTCCCTGTAACTTGTTAAGAATGCTTGAAAACGACCTATCTCCTGAAAACGTTCTGTAAGAGTACGGAAATCCTGCAAATCACCTGCTGTTTTATTTGTAATCAACCGAAAGGCTTCTCTATAACGCGTCGCGTCCATCATTGCGGCATAGACTTGACGCGCTTCATTGAGGCTTTCCTTCTGTTCGCTCATGGATAACGCTACAACCCAATTCACAATCAACGTTGCAGATAAATCACTCAACCGCCGACCATCCGTTCCAGCATTTCCAATCAAACGTTGAAAAACAACTGCCGCTTTTTTCCACTCTTGGGTACGCCAATAAATATCTGCTCTAAGTAGATCAGCATCTCGAGAAGTGTCCCCTCTGACTAGTTTTAAAGCACTCTGACTATCACCAAGTTCAAATACACTACGGGACCGTAAACGTTTCCTTTCGAGGGCTAATTTGGGTCCTAAACCGGGTGCAACGCTTTCATCAAGTGCCTTCAATGCCGTTCCTGGCTGCCTATCCAGTAAACGAATTAAAGCCAATTTACTTCCTACTTTTGCCTTTTGAACTCCTTGCAAACGAAATTTCACCTGCCGATCCAATAAGATGGAAGCTCTATCAAGTAAATCTACCTCAACCAATCTATCCGCCAAACGCTGTATAATGCGATCGCCTCTTCGACCTACCGGAGTTAATTCGCGAAACTGATCATACATGGAGAGGGCTGTCAGCGGCGTCATGCTATCGGATACCCCATCAGTATATATACTCGAAAACCTATTCATCATCTTTTTTGACACTTTTCTAGCTTCCACATTATTTGGGAAAAATGTCACAGCTTGCCTAAGAGCAGTCAGACCTGATACATAATCGTTTTCTTCTAAATATAAATCTCCCAACCTTCTTAATAGATCAAATTCCAATTGATCGCCACGCCACGCAAACCGCAACCTTTCAAGACTTTCGATAGCTTCTGTTCGGGCTATCGTATTCGTTTGTAAATTGTGTTCAATCAATGCCCGCCTAGCCCGAACCCGAGCCCATCTATCTGGCCCATCGACAAGTCTTCTCCAATAATTCAACGCCGTAGGGATATCATTCGAAGCGTAAAGAACTCGGCCTCTTAGATAATTGAGTCGAGCCTGCTCACCTGCTGTTGGCCTTCCTTCGGCTATGGCATCAAGGAATACACCAGCTCCGCGATAGTCCTCTGCTCGTATCGCAGCTTCGGCCGCCCACAAAGCCAACTGCGTGGAAAAATTCCTTGGATAATCGCCCGGAATTTCTCCGGCTCTGGCAAAATGTTCTATAGCCGCCGCCCACTTTCCCTGCGCCGCATTGGATGCGCCACGCCACAACTCTGCTTCTGAAAACCCATTTAGAGAACGATCATCTAACTCCTTTTCTGCTTCCTCAAATCTGCCCAAAATAAACTGACTAGCCCCTCTCAAGGCTATAACATCAGGCCGTCGAGCTAAATCCTCATTTGCTCCAGATATTGTGCGCAACAACCCCATAGTCTCCGCAGATAAACCTTTTGCGAAGTAAAATTGAGCCAGACTCAGCCTAGGACCACTTCGAGCTATACTAGTTGCCTGAGAAATTTGGTGTTGTATATTTTGTTTAAACTCGAGAAATTGTGCAGGCTTTGCTCCCTGCCGCCAAGCATCCAAATTGAAAATACGGCCAGGCTCTAACCCCCCTGGTAAGCCGTCTGCTCTTCGCACGGACAGGGCTTTTTGCCCCGCTGCCTTAGAGCGATCAGATACCTCTAAACCTCGAAACTGACTTGCCGTAATCGCAACCCCATCAGGCATTACCCTTACTTCCAATTCATCAATTAATGGTTGAATGACTATGCCTTGCGTAGTTTGAAGAAGATTGAATTGAGCAAACGTTTGCCTATCCTTAATACCTCGGCTCAAAGGGGTGATAGGGACTACGAACAATCTGTCTCCAACCTCTGGGTCCTGAATGGTTATAGCTTCGCCAATCCCTTCTGCTAAAATAAATATCCTTGGTCCTTGAGGACTAGTCTGTTGCGTAACAAATTTTAACGCAACGTCTGGTCGCGATAATTGAGGAGCTAAATCAATGACCCAAGCAGGCCCATCACGCCAAACTGATGCTGAAATCCCATCCACCAATTTTGCCCTAAAAACAGAACCTTTTTTTGAGGGAATTTGACTGAGTTTGCTAAGTATTTTTAATTTTTCTTCTTTTATCTTCGATAAATTAAACGATACCGATTCATCAAAAACTATCCATAAATAACCGGCCCTAGTAAATACAGCTGAAGGAACAGCCGAATCCCATTCAAAGCGCAAAGAATCTGCGTTGTTATTTCTAACTAATTGAACGTCTAAACCCAATCCACTAGCTGTATTTTGTGGTGCCACTGTATCCTTAATAACCTGCCATTTGGGATTACTTATAATGTCTAACTTATTCATTTTTGAAAATTCTGAAGCATCAGCTAGCACCGCTCGCTTACCCAACGAGTTACTGATTGGCGGCTGTTTTTTTTCACGATTAGGAGAATTAGCCTGCTCTGGCTGAACCTGAGATTTTGCGATACTAGCGGCGCCGGCCGACTGTGAGTTAACTTTTTCACCGGTTGTACGGTTTTGGTGTGATCGGAGTCCCAGTGTCTTTGCTAAATCCGCATTCTTCGAAACAGGTTTATCCAATTTGTTGTGATTATCGTCGACAGCAGAATCGGCACTTGAAGTTAATCCGTTTTTCTTTTTAACTTTTAAGAAATCAACGACAACTTTATTGCCAGCTGCAAAATGACGAATATTTAAACTAGCAACCTTAGAGAGGCTAACGCCCAGAAACCCTTCCTTAGTTTTTGTCGAGATAAATTTGGAAAAATCAGCAGGCAACTTTTTTTTAACAGCCTCATCATTTACGGCAGCAAATCTGCCAAAATTAATCTTAACTGTTTCCGATGTCTCTTCAATCGAATAACCCGTTTTGTCAGACCAATCAAATACAACCCGATGATAATCCTCATGTTTTCCAACGCGGACAGACACTTTATATTTGTCAGTACTATCCGCTATAGACTTTTTAGCGATGGATTTAGTCTGCTTCTTTTTTTTCGATTTCCTATTTGGTCCAACATCCAGAATTACTGAGTTACCGTCTCTGAAGACGTTAAACCTGTGTCTGCCAGTTAACTCAATGACAATTTCTTTACCGCCCTCTTGCGATTGTGCCGATTTTATGTATTTTCCCAGGTTTAATGTCAGCTTTTCAACGCTTCCTTGAATTGGTTTTCCAAACTCTAGTAGAAGCTTTTTTCCAAACCGCTGTGCCGAATATTCCACTTTTTTAGGCCACTTAAAATATATGCGATCAAATCCTTTATTAGCACTAGATTTAACCTCTGAGACCGCTGGTTTTTCCAGGGAGCAGGAAAATATTCCCAACCAAATCGCTATGAAAATCCATTTAAACGAGGCTTGATTAGCAGACTGGCTCATGGGTAATCCCTGTCCAAATGTACAACTAAATCTACCCTACGGGCCAAGCTGTATGTATCTAGGTGGAAAATAGTTTTGGAAACGTCCTGGAATTTTGTGTCGGCGAAACTAGAAATACGGATCGGCTTTCTATAGCCAAACTTTAATAATGATTGCGCCACAGAGTTTGCACGGGCCAAAGAAAGGGCCCAATTATTGGAATAGTCTGCCCCTGATGCCATTGGAGATGGATCAGAGTGCCCCACTAGCGAGATTTTATTTTTTAAGTTAGAGAGTTTCTCAGATAGTAAAAATAAGGCTTTCTCTCCGGTGGAGGAAACAATGGCAGAGCCCTGTTGGAAAAATAATTTTGTAGGTAATGATATTATCAGTCGCCCAGGCTCCTGCGTAAACGCAGCAGCCTGAAGGACCGATTCGTTGTTCATCCCAGCCTCTAGTATGGACCGCAAATAGCCTAAGTCTATACCTCTCCCATCCTCTGAAGATTCTGTCACTGTATTTTGCGTAGCCGTCTGAGAATCACTCAATTCCGATACTTCGTTACTATTTTTTGTTGTCCCCAAAAAGATTTCCCACTCCGGCATTTTTAAAGAGGACATCGAAAACATCATTACAAAGAAGGCCAACAGCAGCGATATTAAATCAATAAAGGTTATTAACCAGCCGGGCTTTCCAGTATTGAAACGGGCTACTACATTTTCACCAAGTGGAATATGTCTGTCACAAGCCGGGTGTAGATCGTTTCCCATTTTATTCATTTTTCGAACCTTCTTGTATAGGGCCACTGTCTTTAGCCCTGCGGGAAAATTGGAAACTCAACATTTGTGGATGCCCCGGTTCCACACCAATTGAGGTAAAACCTTGTGGAATTCCCAGTCTCATCAACTCTTCCATTATAACACCGGCTCTTTTTAATGTTCTCTCATCTGCAACTCGATTTTCGCTCGATTTGGAATATCCAAATAATATTTTCGTATCTAATGGGTGTGAGTTTTCAGTTTCAGTCAAAATTTTGGCCAAACCAATGAGAAAGGCGCTCGGAACCACTCCCGAAAGCTCATTGTTTCGATCGAAGAATTTATCGACTGGAATATCTACCTGAACCTTCATTGATTCTATATTTAAATTCAATTCTGAATTGGGTAGAAAAATCAGAAACAACTCATTCAACTTTCTCACAACAAAAGGAGCGATCAGGGAACTATTATCGAGTTTTTCTATTCTAGATCCATCAGCATCAAATATTTTGGTAGGAAAATTAGCGCGCACGCTTTCCACTACTCTATCACTCTTTCCCTTTTGGTAAGAAGAGATAGAATTCAAAAAAATAAAAAACGCCAATAAAAGCAAAAATAACCCTAGAAATAGAGGAGAAGCACCTATTTGATTTCGCTGGTTGTCTGTCTGGGACCGCATACTCATCCTGCCACCTTCATTACAAACTTATCAAATCTACACTATCGCGGCTCTTAAAACCCCTAATTGCAGCAACGTATCACTAGCTATATTTCCAGTTCTTGCTCGGTGGGATCATCGACCTAGTTTCAAATGCGTAGAACCTATAAGACAATGTCCATACTGACAGTTAAATCAGTTCAATCTCGGCATTTCTCTTCGATCCGCTATTCGTGAGGTTATTTCTTTTGCTCTCTCCGGTTTCATTTTAGCTATAATTGAAGCTGACTTAGAGGCCTTCATACGGTCGAACACCCCCAGCAGAATATCAATATCTAACTCATCAAAAATACGGGCCGATTCTTTTGGCTTCATCTTTTCATAGATGGCCACCAACCCCCTAAATTTTTCCTCTTCTTGGGCATCATATTTGGTTATTAAAGTCTCTATATCAGATTTTACGGTTTCTAACTCGTTGATCCTCGCCTCAAGCCTGGTTTCGGCCGCCATTAGCAAACCTTCCCGTTGCACGATGGTTTGCTCGCGCAAATCCAATTCTTTTCTTCTTCTAGATAATTCTTGAAGAAGTTCTATTTCAGATCGAGTAAACAGAACTGGATCGAGTGGTTTTTCCTGCTTATTTGCAGTTGCATTTCCCTTTTCCGAAGACTTCTTTTTTTTCTTAGAGGCCTGCTTTTCTTGCTCCCCGGTGCTTTTTTTTGCCTGAGCCTGAGCTTCACCCAACGCCACGACTTTAGTATCTCGCCAAGATCTTCCAGAGTCATTAAACAAGTTGGGAAGTCGCACAAGTATAAGAGCGAAAGCCAGTATAATTACCGCCGGTAATATGCGGAGTTTATCAAATAGGCTAAACTCTGATAGAATCCCTCCCCGACTTTGGGGTTTATAACTTTCTTCCAACCCTTTTTTAGGCGAATTAAATACCTCCCCCGACAGCCGCTTCTCCTGCAATTCATTCAAATCAAATTTTGAATGTTCAGAGCTGATATATTGCCCATTTCTTCCATACGCCATTTATCTTACTCGCCTCAAAGCCTTGACTAAGTCTTGCTCCGCTTCTGATTGAAGATGGTCCCTTATATTTTTGTCCGCCTGTGCGCCGGCGTAGTCTAAAACCCCTTCTCTATCATCACGCTCCTCAGAAATCAGATCTCCTTCAAAGTTATATTGATCTGACTCGTGGTCATCAAAACGGTCGCGATCTATGGGAGCAGCTAGCTTTTCAGCAGAGCGATCAGCCCTATCCACCAAAAATGCCAATTCATCGCGCATTGCTCGACTAGCTTCTGTAGCGTCCCGCAATTCCCTAGAAACATCCTCTGCGGCTGCCCGCAGCCCCGACAAACTCGAATCTGCTTTATCGGTTATAATCTTAAACTGCTCCATAAGTTTCTCTAGATTATTTCTATCCGATCTAAGTAACGAGAGTCGCCTACTCAAACTAAAAGCACATACAATTGTGGCCAATAGCAACACTATCAAAAAACCATCAAATATAAGAAACCAAGGCATATTGCTCCTCCGATTCCGTTCACATATTACGGAGCTTCTTATTGATTTTTATGGCCATATTACCTCCTTTTTGTCCCATAGAGCCAACAAAAAGCGGAATTTCACCACAACGGAGGTCTATAGGAGACGTAGGCACCGCGTTCAACATCATCTGCGACCCTTGTTTCCAATTCACCACTTCATTCAAGGAAATTACTACCTGATCTAAAACAGCATCTAGCTCGACGTCTGTCTCCCACAACTCGTTAGCCAGGTGTGTTTCCCAAATCGAGTCTCTGCCGAATTTTTCTCCCATGAACTGCTGCAATAGTAGTTCTCGCACTGGCTCCAACGTGGCATAAGGTAGGAGTAGTTCGATGCGCCCGCCACGATCCTCCATATCGATTCGGAGTCTGGCCAAAACAGCTGCATTTGCAGGGCGCGCAATTGTAGCAAATCTGGGATTTGTTTCAAGCCGATCAAATCGAAAGGTAACAGGACTTACAGGATCGAACGCGGCAGACATGTCACTGAGAACTACAGTCACCATCCGTTCAACCAAATTTCTCTCAATAGTAGTATACGGGCGACCTTCGACACGCATAGCCGCAGTACCTCTTCTCCCACCAAGTAAAACATCTACGATTGAATAAATGAGTCCCGAGTCGACAACCATCAGACCAAAATTATCCCATTCTTCTGCCTTGAATACGCTCAACATTGCAGGCATTGGAATGGTTTCTAAATAATCTCCAAAGCGTATTGATGTTATACTATCCAACGCCACTTCAACGTTGTCAGAAGTCAAATTTCTAAGGCTCGTTGACATCATACGGAGCAATCTGTCAAAAACGATTTCCAACATTGGCAATCGTTCGTACGAAACCATCGCAGATTCTACAATTGCTTGAATTCCAGATACGGTCTCATCATCACCGTCATCATCAAGACCCAAGAGACTATCTATTTCATCTTGGTCCAAAACTGGCTGGCCGCCTCCAGCATCCATGTCTGCTGTGGCCTGCCCCGCAGCAGCGTTCCCGTCGCCATCTGCTAACGTTTCCCATTCGGCAGCTAACACGTCCTCATCCATAGCCATCAAACATCACCTCACTGTACAAGCATTTCTTTGAATAATACGTCTTTAACTTTTGCGGGCCGGACAGCTATATTAACCCTTCTTAATAATTCTTCGTGCAATCTATACATCCCCGCCGACCCCTGGAGATCTTCTACCCTCAATTCTCGCAGGTAGACCTGAAAGTTATCTACAATTCTCGGCAACATCTGATTGATAGTATCGATATCAGACGGATCGGCTATCTCTAAAGAAATTTTTATTTTCAGGAATGTCGATTTGCGCCCACTTGTATTGAGATTAACTATTAAATCAGGGATTTCAAAAAAAGTGGTCTGAACAGTGGGAGCTACAACTTCTTCAACTTTAGTTTGATCTTCATCAGGGTTTGGCGGAGGTTCCGAACTGAACAACCCCAACATCACCGAGACACCAATTCCTCCCCCAAGCAGTAATAGTATGGGCAATACAACAAAAAGTATCAATTTCTTGCGTTTAGCCCCTGCTTCCTCGGCAGCTTCTTCGCCATCTTCCTCAACTATATCTTCAGCTTCTTCGGCCATCTAGCCCTTCCCAATTAATGTCTTAAAATGACGCTGTACTTTGTTACCATCAATCAGCAACAGAAAACTTTCTACCTGTGCCAAACTTCCCTAATGCAAACACTATGCCTTGAAGCAGAATTCTACATTAAAAAATCATTATTCGAAAGTATAACACGACATAGAGTAGTAGAAGTCGTGTAAACCGCAAAATATAGGTCCCCAGTATTGGCGTATACTTACTAAGGAAATTTTATAATAAGACGCGGCAATAAATTCCTATGCTCCCGAACAAAAAACTTATTAAAAACTATAATGAGCCTAGATGACACTAACCATTTGATTTTTCTAGATTAATTTATTTGGCATAAACTGTGCTTATAAACAAATAGTTAGTGCCCGTCTATCAATGCGAGGAAAATGGACAGCCAAAATGGAAAATTCAATCTACATAGGTCTTTCTAGACAAACCGCTCTTCGTAGGGAGCTCTCTCTGGTGGCCAATAATATCGCCAATATCAACACAACTTCGTTTAAACGCGAATTGGGAGTCTATGCAGTTGCTCCCACTAAGACAACCTCAACAGAAAAGTTAGACTTTGTGATTGACCATGGATCCTCAGTCAGCTTTGAACCCGGCTCCATAAAGAGCACGGAAAATGATTTTGATATCGCCATCAATGGACCGGGCTTTATTACCATAGATGATGGGACTGGAATAAAATACACGCGCAACGGGTCACTTTCCTTAACTTCGGAAAATCAATTAATAACCCGAGACGGTGATGCTGTAGTTGATGATGCTGGTGCACCTATTATTGTCCCACTGGATGGTAGAAAGCTCCAGATTGGAGTTGATGGCACTATTTCTCTCGATAACGAGATTATAGCCAAAATAAAACTGGCCGAATTTGATAGTCCTCATCTCCTTCAGAAAAGGGGGGACAGCAAATTTGAAACTACTGAACAACCCCGAGAACCAATCAACTCGCGGGTTTTACAAGGCAAACTTGAAACGTCGAACGTTACTGCCGTCAAGGAGTTGGTACGAATGGTCGATATACAGCGCTCCTACGAAGCAATTAATAAGTTTCTCGAGCGAGAGGGAGAGCGACAAAGGACGGCGATACAGCGGCTCGGTCGCGTCAATTATAACACCTAAATGAGAAGGATATTTGGTGATGCAAGCCTTAAATATAGCAGCCACGGGAATGTTGGCACAGCAAACAAACGTGGAAGTAATTTCAAATAATATTTCCAACATGGGAACCACTGGATTTAAACGCCACAGAGCAGAATTCCAAGACCTACTTTATCAGGACTTAAGGCGAGTAGGCAGTAATTCCTCGGATGCAGGGACCATTGTTCCGTCAGGGCTGCAGCTGGGAGTTGGAACCAGGGTAGCATCAACTTATAGGATTGGGGAACAGGGTTCTTTGTCCTTAACAGATAATCCGTTTGACCTAGCAATAAATGGCGAAGGTTTTTTTCAAATTCAGTTGCCCGATGGGGATACAGGTTATACCCGCGACGGTTCGTTTCAGCTTAACGCCGATGGCCAAATGGTTAACGCAGACGGATTTGCACTTGTCCCGAACATTGTTATAGACCAAGCCGCCGTAGGAATTACCATAAACCAGAACGGTCAGGTGCTCTTGAAATTTGATGGGCAAACAACAGAAACTATCGCAGGAACTATTCAACTTGCTACTTTTCAAAATAAGGCTGGGTTGGAACACATTGGACGAAACTTACTAAAAATAACTGAAGCTTCAGGAGCTGCAATTACAGCAAACCCCGGTGCTGCTGGGTTTGGTAAGCTTGAACAAGGATTCGTCGAAGCTTCAAATGTAGACCCCGTGCAAGAAATAACTGACTTAATACAGGCACAACGCGGATACGAACTAAATTCTAAAGTCATAGAAACAGCCGACCAGATGATGTCAGCTATAAACAACGTTCGTTGATGAAACCGGGTAACCGCAACACCCGAAAAGGAGGGTTTAGCATGAAGCTCAAAACCATATTTAGACTATTAGTCCTGTCAGTTGTGACCAACGGTTTTAGTGCTGTTGTTAACGAATCAAGCAGTTCGCAAAGCCTTCCCATGGTGCACTTAAAGTCAGAGCATGAAATCACAATCAACTCCGAGTTAATTAAATTGAGTGACCTATTCGTTGGAATTCAACCGGTAGACGACAGAACCATTGGCAATGCTCCAGACCCGGGAAAACCGCTGAAACTCTACACCAGAGATATACGGAAACTGGCGCGACAATCTAGGCTAATGTGGCGTCCGATTTTGAATAGGAAACCCTTGATCATTACAAGAGCGAGTCATGTATTTCCCCTAGTCGACTTACGTAAGGTAATATCAAGAGCGTTACAGAACAAATACATAAACGATGAAACCGAAATAGAGTTTTCCAACCCTCGGCTGAAAATCTATCTGCCGGAAGAAGTTGAGGCAACCGTCCAAGTCCATGAGCTGAGTTACAATGATGAGACACGTCAATTTCAGGCAGTAATTGTTACTGGCTGGGCCAAGCGAACTTCTAAAATTACTGTTCGGGGACGTGCGTACCCTGTTATCGCGATGCCCGTCCTTAAAAAACATCTCGGTGCAGGTACGATTATTCAGGCTAAAGATATTGGTTGGAGAAAATTTAGGACCGACAAAAGTACGTTCGATACAATAGCAGCCATAGATGGCTTAATCGATCAAGTCTCCAAAAGGCCACTGATTGCAGGCCGATTAATACGTGCCTCAGACATAAGGCCGCAAAGGCTAGTTAGAAAAGGAGATTTTGTAACCGTGCATTTTAAAAATCGAGCCATGTCACTCTCGACACGCGGTATTTCAATAGAAGCCGGAACCCGGAATCAAATAATAAAAATTCGTAATCCGCGTAGCAAAAAAATCATAGAGGCGCGAGTAGTTGGCCCCAGTGTAGCCATTGTCCAAGCCCCCACTCACCTACTTTCTAGCAACTAGTTCGCTAACGTTACAAAAGATAAAAGGAATCTGTATCATGCGCAACATCAACAAATTCAAATTGGATAAGATAATGATAACATCATTTCTTATACTAACACTGACTTCTTGCAACACGTTGGACCGGCTCTCGCGGTTGGGCCAATCGCCAGAGCTAACAAGGATTACCAATCCCCAAAAAGCAGGTGGATATAAACCAATTTCCATGCCTATGCCTAGTCCAGCGCGTGCCACGCGACAACCTAACTCACTTTGGCAGGAAGGGTCACGTGCATTTTTTAAGGATCAACGTGCCAGCGAAGTCGGCGATATAATTACTGTTGTTGTGGCAATTGAAGATGATGCCCAGTTGGATAATAGAACCAGACACGATAGAAGTGCCAGCGACGACTTCGATATTGGAGGTCTATTGGGATTTAGTCCGCCAAAACCTGCAATACCAGTGGATAATTTTTTAAACTATAGTTCAAAAATGGCAAATGATGGCCGGGGACGGATAAACAGGGAAGAGACAGTTAATCTTCGCATTGCGGCAGTAGTTACCCAAAGACTACCAAACGGAAATCTAGTGCTTTTTGGTCGACAGGAAATACGTGTCAATTACGAAGTTAGAGAAGTCGTTATAGGGGGAATTATAAGGCCTCAAGACATCGCATCTGCAAATACGGTAAACTACGACCAAATGGCAGAAGCTAGGATTGCATACGGCGGCAGAGGGCAGTTAAACGACCTGCAGCAGATGAGGTTTGGTGCGCAAGTTCTAGAAATACTCATGCCTTTTTGAACATTATGTTACCACAAACTCATACAAAATGAGCTAAAAGCAGCTTCGGCTTGCCGAGCACTAATCTTCTCGATGCGTACGTTCTAAACGTTCGTGACGTTCCTGCGCTTCCAGAGATAGTTCCGCTATTGGGCGAGCCATTAGTCGCTTAAGACTTATCGGTTCATCTGTTTCCTGACAGTAGCCGTAGCTGCCATCCTCTATACGCCCGAGAGCCGAATCTATTTTACTTATAAGCTTTCTTTCTCTATCACGAGTACGCAATTCTATCTGGTGATCGGTTTCGAGGGACGCTCTGTCAGCCATGTCCGGTTGCTGCAAGTTACCTTCATTCAAATTGGTAATAGTCTCACCGGCTTCGTAAACTAAATCCGCTCGCCAATTTACCAACATCAAGCGAAAATACTCCAGCTGTTTCGGATTCATAAACTCCTCGTCTTCCGACGGTCTGTAATCCGGCGAAAGCGTTACACTCATATTAAGTCTCCATAACTTCGTCTAACCGCATTGCTCTCAATAAGCGGGGCGGAGTATATGAATCTAGCCCTGTAACAGCAATACAAAGTTATTTTTTTTTTTAGGACCCGCGTCATCCAGTTTAGATGACTAATCACGCAATATTAATGTTTATTGCTCAGCATCCAATTTTGCTAATTCCACTCTGGCTCTTAATTCTATATCATCTAAGAGCCCATTCAATTCCGAATCTATTGATTTTTCGCGGGTCTGACGCACCGTGTATGCTAAATCTTGCAAATTGGCCTTGGGAATTTCACCCATCAATAGCCCGGTTCTAATATCATCAAGACGATC
>CAYFGZ010000026.1:0-34238 GCA_964342575.1 uncultured Nisaea sp.
AAAGCCGCCGCTCTCAACGCCCATTGATCTAATGGAAAGTCCCTAAACTCTATCTGTAATTGACCCGTGTCGATGTATTTTTCTTTTAATTTAGGATAAATGTCGAGATGAAACCGGGCACAATGGGGGCAAGTAAAAGAAAAATATTCCACCAGCTTCAGGTTGGCAGAATCCGAACCTATTATCCTTGGTTCTAAGGCCATTTTGGAATCTACCGGTTTTACTTCACCGCCGAACGCCACTCTCGCGATTAGCAAAACAATGCCAGTCAATAGTCCTAAACGATTCCAATACACTTTGAACTCCACTAAAGAATATCTACTCAGAATAAAGCTATGAGGATGCACCCGCAATATACTGGAAAAACTATTTTTAAAAATTATCGAAAATTAGGCTTGAAAATATTTTTATACCCTCCATAAAAAGTAAAAAATATCTTTATTTTTGAGCCAAAATGGCCTTGCCCAAGGTTTCTAGTGCATTTTTCAATTCGATATCTTTTGTTTCTTTTACTTGATCAACAATCCACTTTTCTTCTTCTGGAACGAGAGATCGAATAGTGTTTTCAGCCGAAACGGCATTCTTTACGTTTGTTACTTGGCGAATCGCAATCCGAGACACCGCTTTGTATCCAAAAACAGCATTGACTTTTTCCAAAATTAGGGGCCCTAAGTGCTGCACTTCAAGTCCCCTTGCAGACCTTACATCTAAATGTAGCGTCGCCCCCATATCGCCGTTTTTAGGAAACACTAGTTTATTTGGCCAACACCAATTTGCGGCTTCAAACCCCAGAATACTTCCCCAATGATGAACAATAGCTGCTTCTAAAAATCCTCTTTTTGCAACCGCTTTATCGGTTATCCCTCCCAATAAACTGTGCAAACTCCGAAAGCCGCGATTTCGCTTATCACGAAAAGATTCAACTTCTTTATTCGTTGCCATATGAATACCGTAAAACCAATTCCGTCTCCTTAACTACAATGTATGATAAAATTTTTAACTATACTTCTAGCTCAGCTGAAATATGGTAATTTGAATTCCATGCACAAACCACCAGACATTTTACATAACAGGCATATACCCACAACCCTACTTAACTGGTACGCATCTAATCAGCGAAAACTTCCATGGCGTTCTACGGCTGAAAAAATGCAGACCCCTTACAGAATTTGGCTCAGTGAAATAATGCTGCAACAGACACAGGTTGCAACCGTAATTCCATATTTTCTACGTTTCATCGATCTATGGCCACAACTTCAAAACTTGGCCGAAGCTAGTCTAGAAGAGGTTTTAACTGAATGGGCGGGACTTGGATACTACGCCCGGGCAAGAAATATGCATAAATGCGCTCAGATTGTAACAGAGCAACATGATGGTCAATTTCCGGATAGCGAGGCTGAACTTGTGAAACTTCCCGGAATTGGCCCATATACTGCAGCAGCCATCACAGCTATCGCCTTTGACAAAAAAGCAACTCCTTTAGACGGGAACTTCGAACGGGTTACGGCAAGGTTGTTTGGAGTCAACATCCCCATAGCTGAGGCAAAACCTTTATTGCAGAAACTAGCCAATCAACTGACACCGGAGTATCGCCCTGGCGACTATGCGCAAGCCGTTATGGATCTTGGAGCTACAATATGCATACCCAAAAAACCAAAATGTAATCAATGTCCTCTCCATGCTTACTGCCATAGCCTCCTAAACGGACAGACAGAAACGATACCGATCACAAAACAGAAAAAAACAATACCTCAAAAATATGGTACAGCGTTCTTACTAACCAATCCATCCCAAGAAGTATTGATTCGTCGCCGATCTATAACTGGCTTGTTGGGGGGAATGATGGAGATACCATCCACTGAATGGACAGACGTTCAGAAACTAAACCCGAGCTATACAAATTTAAATGTAACGCCCTCAAAATGGGTACCACTACCCGGCAGAGTAAACCACGTATTTACCCATTTTAAGTTAGAGCTTAAAGTCATGATAGGGCATGTACAGGACACCAATCCCATAAAGGGCCACAAATGGCACCCACTAAATCAAATTGATAAAGCGGGATTACCTAAAGTTATGTTAAAAATTATCAAACATGCTTTCGAAATCACTAAAAATAACGGCCAGCGATAGACCTTCTATGCATGGGCCAAATATTGTTGATACCAATCAAAATCAACCAAATCGACATAGGCTTCAATCAATGATTTTGTAACCGGTCCAGGTATAGCCACTTCAAACGGTCTTCGACCATTTACAGCTTGAACCGGACATATACAAAAACTTGTCGACGTTATAAATATCTCGTCTGCATTATAAGCATCAAACAAATCTATATTTTTTTCTTCAACAAAAAGTCCTAACCGTTCACATAACTGTATCGTGACCTGACGACTGACCCCAGGCAGCACAAACTGTTCGAATGGCGTACTCAACACCTTGTTTTTGACCAAAAAAATATTACTTCCTTTGCCTTCAGATAAGTTGCCGTTCTTATCGAGTAGAAAAGCCAAAGCATCGGGATTCTGCGCCGCAACTTCCAACTCTCCTAAGACAAAATTCAAGTAATTATGTGTCTTAGCCCGAGGGCTGATCATTTCAGGGGATATTCGCCGAACGGATGGAGTAATAAGTTGTATGCCGTCTTTGTAATGTTTAGCTCGCGCGGCCAAAGGCAATGGACTGCATTCAACGATCACTGTCGCATTAGGCCAATCCGGCCAAGCTGTACTATCGTCATCGGTAAGTCCACGCGTGACACGCTGAGTTACCCAGTAGTCTTCTTCTTTATTTAACAACGGCAAATTCCGCTTAACAACTTCCTCCGTTATATCTTCAAACTGAGCAATATCGTGTCCGGAATTTAAATCCATATATCTTAAAGTCCGTTCAAAACGCTCCAAATGCTCCCGTAGTCTAAATATCTTGTGACCAAAAGTACGAGTCGTGTCAAAAACGCCATCTCCGTACTTAAAACCCTGATCTTTGATGGGAACAGTAGCTTCATTCTCGGGTATAAACTGCCCGTTTAAGTAAACTATTCGCTGGTTAGAGAGAGACATAATAGAACACCTCCTTTTGAGACGACATAACTGCGTAGAAGTTCAAGAATTAAATATCTAATTCCTGCATCCAGCTTGTATACCCGGCATTAGTCAAGTGTTTAGTTTTTGGCACGCAATAAAAAAACAAGTGGGATAGCAGCAAATGCAACTATAACCAAAAATACAAAATCGTTCAGAAACGCGATCATATGCGCTTGAGTAAACACGATATTTTCTAGGCTACGTAACCCAGAAATCGAGTTGAAATCTAAGGACGAGTTAACTAATTGAGAGTGGAAAGATGAGTCAAATTCAGTTATCTGATTCTTCATTTCGATATAATTGGTTTGAGTCGACCTTACAAGGATAGAAACGACGACTGAAGTCCCCATACTTGCACCAATCGCCCGGATAAGTGAAAATAGTGAGGCAGCCTCAACGCGAAAAGCGGGTGCCAGGGTCGAAAATGTCACTGTGGTAAGAGCCACCCACATCATTCCCATTCCAAAGCCATTTATAATCGTGATGTAAATGACTTCCTGCATACCTACTTCAGCATTCCATTGGGTCATCCAGAGATTACTAAGACCAACACACAATAACCCCAAAAGTATGAGATATTTGCCAGAAATTACACTTAATAAAAAGCCAGAACACAGCATGGCAGCCATTGTTCCCACTCCTCGTGAGGAAATTACCCATCCGGCCGAAAGAACAGGATATCCTTGTATATTTTGTAGAAAAAGCGGTAAAATAAAAAGAGATGAAAATACCGCTATTCCAAATGTAAAGATAAGAAAAAGACCTATTACAAAGTTTCTGTCTTTGAGCATTTTGAGTGTTATATAGGGCGAGTCAGTCGTTAGGCAGTGTAC
The DNA here is from genome assembly GCA_964342575.1 of uncultured Nisaea sp. Lineage (GTDB taxonomy): Bacteria > Pseudomonadota > Alphaproteobacteria > Thalassobaculales > Thalassobaculaceae. The sequence continues at coordinate 3,920 of CAYFGZ010000026.1, forward strand.
TACAAAAATGTAAAAAGCTGAGGCCGATAGTACGCTGTTTATGATAATTTCGGTAGAACTAAACCAGCCCAACCTTTCACCTCTATCAAGCACCATTTGTAAACAAGAAACAGCGATTATAAGAGCAATAACACCGATCCAATCCATTTTTTGACCAAAGGTGCGAGCGGAAGGCAATGTCACTAAGACGGTAAAAAAAGCGACAACTCCAAATGGAACATTCATATAAAAGACATAGCGCCAATCATAAAATTCGGTCAGCAATGCTCCTACAGTTGGCCCCGCTACCGGTCCTAAAATCATTCCCATAGACCAAATACTCATCGCAAAACCATGTTTCTCTTTTGGATACGTATCCAACATTATGGCTTGGGAAATTGGCATTAGCGGTGCCGATACAAACCCCTGCAACATTCTAAATATTACTAATTCCGTCAATGTACTGGATGTACCCGCCAGCAGAGACGTAATCGTGAAACCTACTATAGAGGCCAAAAACACCCAACGCCTTCCAAACTTTTCACTTAATACATTTGTTAAAATTGTTCCTATGGCGGTCGCTACGACGAATGCAGTAATCACCCAACCGACTTGATCGGGCGCTGCAGATAAGTTTCCTTGGATGTTTGGAAGAGCCACATAGGCTGTGCTCATATTCAAAGAATGCAACAGAGAGGCAGCCAGAACTGGTCCAGTTATAATAATCCGTTCAAGCCGACTGAAAGGTCCATGAGCCGGTTTACTTAGGGTAAACAATTGTAGTCCTCAAAAACAAAAAATAATCACAAACGATAAAAATATAACACCCGCTCGTATCGGGTTATTATATATTGTAAACTTTGGCAGCAGTATCGTGAAATAGGGCATTCTTTTCATCATTAGAAGCCCCACTAGCAATTCTTTTGAAAGTATTCCAGAGAATCTTGTAACTACAACTTAACTTGTCTACTGGAAAATTAGACTCAAACATACATCGATTAGGCCCAAAAGCCTCAATGGTAAACTCGTAGTAATGGCGCGTAGCCGCCATTAGACCCTCGCTAGTGGGTGGACTTGAACGTTGGTGCCAGCCAAATCCATTTACATCCATATTAATTCCACCTAACTTAGCAAAAACATTGGGGCAGGAAGTCAACTCTTTGATATCCGCCTTCCATTTTCTAAATATTTCATTTGAACGACCCTCATATGGGCCGACGCCCAATGGTCCCCCAAAATGGTCCAAAATAATTATCGTATCCGGGAATGATCTGGCAAGATTTGTTACTTCGGGAATCTGTGTGTGGTAGCACCAAGCTTCAAAGGTTAATTCACGAGGCCCCAATTCGGCAAACCCCATACGATAGTCGTCGCTTAATAGTAGGCCTTCAGGCGGATCCGTCCTATGGTTTCTGATCTCTTTTGATTTATCCCATGCCACCGCTCGGCGAATACCCCGAAAACGACCACCTCCAGCCGAAATGTGTGCATCTAAAACATCGCCCGCAAGGGCGCCAATTCTAAGATCAACCGTGCCAATTATCGCGTCAGCGACGCGGGTTTTCCCATACAGACCGGATGCACTCATCGCTGCTATCCCGTTTACAAACTCCGTCTCCCCTACAGGACGCATATGTTCAGGCCCTGTCTGCTTAAACATTGCACCACACTCTATAAATACTGTGGAGACGATATTGTGACCGCAATTAATATCTTCTAGAATTTCATCAAGCAAATAACGTGGCTGGACCTGCTGGTGAACATTTTTATCCCAAAGGTGGTGATGGGGATCAATTATTGGAAGTTCCGGCTCTAAAATATCTTCGTCTAAACTTTCCAACCATTCAGCATTGCTAGAGCGAACCACCATTTCAAGTCCTTCATTTGTTAAATCGTTAACCATCGGGTCTCATTATGTAGATAATGAGTTTCTCTAGCTTTTCCTATGCGCAGTTTATTCATCTGTAGGTAATAACTAATATTACAGTTTTCGTTTACATGCTTTTAATTTTCCAAACAACCACCTGTCTCATTTTTAAAATTTTGAGCAACAATATGATGGCTATCAATCCCAACTTGAAGTTCGTATGATAGACAGAATACACTCTTATATCTTTAAGGTGACCGATAGGAGAAGGAACTTATGAGCGAGTCGTACGATAGAGCGGCCGAGTCCCTTGGTAATATACTTCACATGGAGCATGTAAACCTCATGATTCCGGAGCAAGCATCGGCCATATTATTTTATGTTACTGGCCTTCGCTGTACACGTGATCCCTTTCTTATGACCGGATTAGATAATATGTGGATCAACATTGGACGTAGCCAAATCCATTTGCCACGTCGCGATCCTTCGCCACAAGTGCTCCGGGGAACAATAGGATTAGTCACCCCTGACTTAAAAGAAATTGAGAACGCGCTAAAGTCAATTGCCAGTCAATTATCAAAAACGCAGTTCAGTTTTAAACGCAAAAAGGGCTATCTCGAAGCCACCTGCCCGTGGGGTAATAAAATCCGGGTTCATGAACCCGCCCCAGAATTTGGGAACATGCAATTAGGCATGCCCTATGTTGAGTTAAATGCTCCTAGTAATAGCGCAAAAAAAATAGCTCGGTTTTATGAGGATATCATGGGAGCCAATGTCAACCTTAGCAAACGATACGGAAAAACTTGCGCTTCTGTTACCACTGGCGTTTGTCAATATATTCATTTCATTGAGGCCAAACAAACCCAGCCAGAATATGACGGACATCATGTAGCTTTATATATTGCCGATTTTGTTGGACCGTATGAAAAATTGATGGATCGCAAGTTGATTTCCAGGGAATCCGACGAGCATGAATGGCGTTTTATAGACATTGTAGACTTGGACAGTAACAACACAATTTTTAAAATAGAACATGAAGTTAGAAGTGCAACCCATCCACTTTATGCACGCCCATTGGTAAATAGAAATGCAAGCCAGAGCAACAGGGGATACCAAAGAGGACAGGACAATTTTCCAGGACCGATATGAGTCAATGGAAATATAAAATACTATCCTAATTATTACCCAGAAAAACTGGCCTCTCTGCCTCTTACAAGGTTTGCAACAACTTCATTTACTGGAGCAGTCATTCCGATTTTTTCAGCCTCCACGGGGACAGCGCCATTAATACCATCAATTTCCGACGGTCTTGACGCCATATGATCAAGCAGCATTGAAGGTCGCGCATCCGGCATATTAGCCCCAAACTCGCGAACATACCTCTCAACATCTTCAAATCCTAACGCAATGTTTTTAGCACGTGCCACGGCATCCGCCTCTTTTGCGCAAGCCAGTGCAACCGACCATGCTTGAGGGTTAACCTGGACTTGGCCAATCGTAGCATTCATTAGGGCGCAGGGCCCGCTGTACGTAACATTACAGATAAATTTTTCCCAAATCATTTGATGAATATCCGGATAACCTTTTGCCGTAAATCCGGCCCCAGTCCAGGCCGCAACGACATCATTCAATCTTTTCGATATTCCTCCTTCCATTTCCCCAATCCGAACCAGCTGCATTCCATTATGATGCGCATGCCCGGGCCCTTTCATGGAAGCCCCAAACCCTCCAACAACGCCGATCATCACCTGACTGGTATCAATGGCTTCAGCAATTCGATCCGCTGCCCCCAATCCATTCTGAATCGTTAAAATAACGCTCTCAGGCCCTGCTATGGATTTAGCGGATTGCGCTGCTGCCGCCACACCACTTGCCTTTGTTGCCACTATAATTAGTTCACACTCACCGGCGTCAGATGCATTTATGCTTGCCTTTAGTTGAACTGTCCGATCCCCGCTTGCACCTTCCACTCTCAAACCAGCGGTGTTAATTGCATCGACGTGTTCTTGCCAAGTATCGATTGCCCACACTTCATTGCCAGCGTCAGCTAGCAATGCAGCATAAACCGAACCCATGGCTCCGCAACCAATAATAGCAATCTTCATTTTTCAAACTCCCAGAACGGTTCTAATCAGAAAATTTATTTTCTCGATCAAAGTTAAGTTTTTTGTACCCCATAAGTAAAGTGCCGGTGAGTTTTATTCACTTCCATGATTATATTCTCTCACTTATCAATTTATTTCTTGTTCCCTTTTGCATATTAAGCCCAGTATGGATTCCCTTAAGCCAAAAAATGCACCTTGGAGATACGATGACACAAAATAATACTATAGCCGACTTAATTGAGGACCGCTTCGGAATCTCCACAGAGACTGGGCGGAATATGGAAGCAACTGGAGAATTAGCTAATATCCTTAAGCATCGTTCTCACCGACGTTTTAAAGACGATCCTGTCAAAGATGACATTCTAGAAATTTTATTGGCAGCAGCTTTCTCAGCACCCGCTAAGTCTGACTTACAGCAATCCGCAGTTGTTATCATCCGAGATTCAAAAAAACGAGACGCCATAGCCAATTTAATTCCGTCCATGCCTTGGATACGTACCTGTCCGGTTTTAATGATTTTTCTTGGAGACAGTCGCAGAATCCGGCGTATTTGTGAAATGCGAGATAAACCATTTGCCAACGATCATCTTGACGCTTTTTTGAACGCAGCCGTCGACACCGGCTTGGTTTTAATGAATTTTATAAGAGCAGCTGAAGCAATCGGTCTTGGTTGTTGTCCTATAAGCGTAGTTCGAAACCATATAGATGAGATTGCCAATATTATTGAACTGCCAGACCACGTTTTTCCAGTAGCCGGCATGACTGCCGGCTATCCGGCCGATGCTGGTTACCTTAGCCTGCGACTTCACCCAGCTGTCAATGTCCACATAAACTCCTACGACGACTCAGAACTGGAAACTGAGATAAGCGCATATGATAAACGAAGAAACGAACGATTTTCTATACCTGCAGAGAAACAGCGTGAAACCCAACGATATGGGATAGCAAACTTTTACGGATGGTCTGAAGACAAGGCTCGTCAAGTTTCAATCACCGAGCGCGAGCAACTTTCCAGTTATCTGAAAAAAAAGGGCTTTAGCCTAGGATGAATGCCGGTAGATTATCAACTAGCCATGTTCTTGGGCTCAACCCACTTACATAAAAATAGCCCGCTAACTTCGAGTAGCGGGCTATCTCTACGTAGCCAAAGATTTTTTCTGAATGTACTAGTTAGCCACACTCGGCAGCCAAAGAATGATCTCTGGAAAAGCCAAAAACAGGCCAATTGTTACTACGTCAGCAATGAAAAACGGAGCTATACCTCTAAATACATCACCCAACGGAATATCGGGCCTGACAGCCGACACAACATAGCAGTTCAGGCCAACTGGCGGCGTAATCAGACAAACCTCACACATCTTTACAACAATGATACCAAACCAGATTGGGTCATAGCCAAGCGCGATGACGGCCGGATAAACAACTGGCAATGTCAATAGAAGCATACCAATGGCATCCATAAACATGCCCAACACTGCGTAGGCTAATAATATTAAAATCATTATGACAACGGGTGGGAATGGCAGCCCAGTTATCCATCCCGCAAATTCCTGTGGCAATCCAGCATAACCAAGAAATCTAACAAATATTAAAACGCCCCAAATCAGCGCAAAGATCATAACTGTCAGTTTAGCGGTTTCCAGTAATGCTTCTTTAAGGCTTGCCCACTTCATTCCCCTCATAAGAGCTACGACTAGAACAACAAAAGCCCCTAACGCTCCCGCTTCCGTTGGTGTAGCCGTTCCAGAGTACATGGAATAAAAAATAATACCCACTACAACAAAAATTGGGATTGTCCCAGGAATACTAGCCATCTTTTCTGACATTGGTGGTGATGGAATGGCTTTGCCTAATTCTGGCTTCCACATGCACTGCCCTATAATGAGCATTGCGTAAATGATTGCCGAAACAATGCCAGGAATGAAGCCTGCCAGGATCAGCGTCCCTACAGATTCTTCAACAATAATGGCGTAAATCACTAGAATGGCACTTGGGGGTATCAACGAGGCCAATGTACCTCCCGCCGCGACCACACCCGCAGCCAACCGCCTATCATATCCATTTTCCAACATGTGCGGAATAGCCACTCGACTGAATACAGCCGCCGTGGCAGTACTCGCTCCCGATACCGCGGCGAAACCCGCTGTGGCGAACACGCTTGCAACAGCCAGTCCGCCAGGAACCCAACCAAACCAATTGCGCGCCGCCCTAAACAACGCGTGAGTGAGGCCACCATGATAAGCTATAAATCCGATCAGGATAAACATCGGAAGAACACTTAAAGCGTAATTAATCGACTTTGAATGCGGCACCGTTCCACTGATTCCCGCACCGGCCTTCCATCCAATAATCGCAACACAACCAAACAGGCCCACCAAAGCTGCCACGACAAAAACTCGGACTCCAGCGAATACAAGAAGAAGTAATGCCCCCGTCCCAACAAGCCCTATGGCAAATTCACTCATGGCTTGTCTCCTCTTCCTACAATATCAACTTTTTCGGTTTCGCCAGCTAGGCCCGCATCTATCTCATGCTGAGCTTGTTCGTCAACCGTTTCAATGATAGGTACCCCGACGGGGGTCGCATCTGGATATGCACAAAGCCGCAGAAATCCCAACAACTGAACCAACAAACGAAGTTCTAGGCTAATAAACGCAACTACGACAATAAATTTTCCCGGCCAGATAGGAAGCTCAATATCAATTGAGGAATCTCCGATTAGCCATGCGCGTACAAAATGTTCATACCCATACCACGCCAGAATAGCGATAATACCCATGGCCACCAGCGTTCCAATAACCTCAAGTACCCACAATAACCTTCCGGAAAAACGACCGATGAAGAATTCCATGCGAACGTGACCACCTAACTTTTGGGTATATGCTATACTAAGAAAACAAAAAATGGCCATGGCAAACTCTACCCAGTCCACATAACCTGGAATCGGAAAATTAAAAAATTTTCTGCCTATAACTTGAACAACCGCCAACAACATCAAAAATAAAATTAGAATAGCCGACGAAAGATTGAAAAAAGTCTCAAGTTTAAAAAGTTTTTCATCCACAACGCCCAACATCCTTGTCGCCGGAGATTGCTCGGAACGATCCATACTCACCATCGCATTTTGCCAATCATCTAGGTAATATAATTATAAGGTCGCCAGGTTTTACACCTGGCGACCTTATTTACGAAACGTGCTAAAGAATCAGCCGCCTTTAGCTGTTTTTAAGACTATATCCAGCAGTTCTTGGGCTGGAATTTTTCCTTCGTTTTCTTTTACCCACTGTTTCCAGAGGGGCATACCCGCCATTTTTCGGAACGCAGCCATTTCACTTTCGGGTATCTTAACTGCCGTAAGTTTTGGGTTAGCATCCCATTTCGCGACATTAATTTTATCTTTAGCCGCATACGCTGCCGCTTGCGCGGCATAAGAACCTGCCTTCACATCATCCAGCAGTTTCTTGTATTGAGCAGGAAGCGCATTGTATGCATCCATATTAAAGACGATTGGACAGTTAACAGACCCTAAAGACATATTGGTCGTATACCAATCAGCTATCTCATCAAGCTTGTAGGCTGCAAAGGTATACGTGTAAGGAAAACCAATTGCGTCCACCGTGCCACGTTGCAGAGCTGTATATGTTTCAGATGCTGGCATCGTTGTTGGAATAGCACCAATAGCTTTAGCTGCTCGGCCCATGCCACCAAGAGCTCTTAGACGTTTTCCTTTAAAATCAGCAACGCTTGCTGGAGGCTTACCTCTACCCATATACTCGTATTGTGGGAGCATCATTGACATATAAATTTTTGCATTCCACTTAGCCAGCGCCTTTGTAGCCGATGGGTGGTTGTAAATTGCATCGTGAACTTTTAGTTGAACGTCCAAATTTGGAATTGGCAAAAACGGAAGATCGAGCACATTCAATGGCGCGTTCTTACCTGGGTGATAAGCCGCACAAAAAGAAGCCATTTCAAACGCTCCTACGGAAATGCCATCCAAGTTTTCCTTACTCTTGGAAAGCTGCTGACCGTAGTAGAGCTTAATATTGAAATTACCGCCTGTTTTTTCTTTAACAGCCTTTGATGTGTACTCGGGAGCTTCTGTGAATGCCCGTCGTTTTCCCCAAAGAGACATTCTCCAAGTGATCTTGGGGCCTTTAACTTCTTGAGCACCGGCAGGCGTGGGGGCACTAACTTCTGTCAAGCCAGCAACACCAAAACCGATTACGCTCAACGCTATAAGGGTCTTACGCATAAATTCATTCCTTCCCTGTGATAAACTAAACTTGTCTTAACGCAGTCGATCTTTAAACATGACGACTTCTGCGAAACAGAGCATAGCGACGGTTTGCCCACTCATCAACTTCTGATCGTAACAATCGTAGTAGTTCCAAACATTTTTACTATATAATGTGGTCAGTAAATAATTAACTACTATATACATATCATTAAACGGTATTTGATCGCGAAAAACTGATTTAATTCAATAGAAAACCATCTTGCTGAGTCTAAATTGCACTGTTAAATATCCATTGTTTGTCTCTATTGGATTTGAAAGTGCCAACATTATACCAGCGACTTATGCGTGCATCAAAACATCGGCATTCCAGCCGTTATCTGGCTGCCGTTGCTTTTGCGGAAAGTTCCTTTTTTCCGATTCCCCCTGATGCGATGATTATTCCAATGGTCATAGCACAACCTAGACATTGGGTCCGAATCGCCCTGATTTCGACAGTTTTTTCTGTCTTAGGTGGTTTAGCCGGTTACTTTATTGGGATGTTTTTATTTGAAACAATTGGCCAACCCCTTATTAATTTCTATTCACATCAAGAAAAACTGCCTGATTTTAATGATATGTATGAGGAGTGGGGGGGCTGGGTAGTCTTTGCAGCAGGTCTAACGCCGTTTCCTTATAAGGTCATTACAATTGCCAGTGGAATAGCAAAGCTAAATCTTGTACTTTTTATAGTTTCGTCTGTATTGGCGAGGGGACTAAGGTTCTTTCTAGTGGCTGGATTACTCTATTATTTTGGAGAATCCTGTAGAGCATTATTAGAACGATATTTTGGAATTATAACGATTACATTGGTCGCCATCCTACTATTCCTATATATCGGATTAGATTTTATATTAAAGTAATTAAGCGATTGTTCAAATTGGTGTTAGATAATTTTTTTGATAGCCGAAAGCCAATCTTGGTTATACTCCTCGGCTCGTCGGCGGCCTTAACCGCCGCATTTATGTTCGAATATATTGGTAATTTGAGGCCTTGTTCTCTTTGTATCTATCAGAGGATACCTCACGCCCTGATTATCATTCTCTCGTTAATTTGGCTCATCAATGCGCAATACAGAAAGGTAAACATCGTCGTCGGCATTCTGTCGGTTATAATACTCCTGGGTGGTGCTACTATCGCCGGATTTCACGTTGGGGTGGAAGAACATTTATGGGAGGGCACGCAGGAATGCGGAAATAACTTGGAGGGAACTAGTGTAGAAGCTATGCGGCTGAAACTACTACAGGAGCCAATTGCTCGTTGTGACGAAATAGTGTGGTCCATGCTTGGAATATCCATGGCTGGATACAACGTTTTACTATCGATCATTATGGCAGCCCTGGCTTTGGGCACCACTTTTAAATTACATTTGAAAAGGGAAAACACATGAATTCAAGCCGAGACATGCGGCCAGTACTCCCCGGGGATATGACAAGAGAACAAACAATACAGCGCTTTATCAGGGTTGATCACGCGGGTGAGTTTGGAGCCAAACGAATTTATGAAGGTCAACTAGCGATTTTGAGACATACTGTGGATGGACCTACGATACAACATATGAAAGAACAGGAAGAAAAACATCTAGAAACATTCGAAAAATTAATCATAGAACGAGAAGTTCGGCCAACCATCCTTTATCCCCTATGGGACGTCGCTGGGTTTGCTCTGGGGATTGGCACGGCATTACTTGGCCCCAAAGCAGCCATGGCCTGTACAATAGCGGTGGAAGAAGTAATTGACGAACATTATTCGCGACAAGCCGAGCAACTTGATGAACAAGATGAACCACTCAAGAAAACAATCGATAAGTTTAGAGACGAAGAGTTAGAGCATCGCGATACAGCTATAGAGCGGGGCGGCAAAACAACGGTCGGATACCCGGTACTCCGTCGCGCAATACGAACAGGCAGTAAGCTGGCCATTTGGCTTTCCGAACGCTTTTAGCGTGTTTGTCTTTAGTCTCCTTGGTCTAATTCGCTATCCCAATAAAGAAAATCCCGCCAACTTTCATGAAGATGATTTGGTGGAAAAGCCCTACCATTTTCCTGCAATTCATAGTTTGTTGGCACTCGTGGTTTGTTTTTTGGGTACATTCTGACGGTCGCCGGAAGATGGTTTCCCTTTTTTAGATTGCATCTACTGCAAGCCGTAACGACATTATCCCAAACTGTTCTTCCCCCGCGCGATCTAGGGACAAAATGGTCGAAAGTTAGATCTTGCGTTGGAAATTTCCCCCCACAATATTGACAAGAGAACTTATCCCTTAAAAAAACATTGAACCTCGTAAAAGCGGGTCGGCGCGATTGAAGAACGAACTGTTTTAGTGCGATCACGCTTGGTAGTTGCATTTCAAAACTGGGCGATCTAATCTGATATTCATATTCCGAGAGAACGTTAACTCGGTCTAAAAATACTGCTTTAACAGTATCCTGCCATGACCATAGAGATAAAGGAAAATAACTTAGAGGCCTATAATCAGCGTTCAAAACCAAAACCGGCGAATTGTCTATCGGGCTCACAGCCTCCCCCTACCCATCGTTAATATGCCGTCATGTATTCAATGGTGCAACAATATGCATATTAGAAAATAAATTAATTCTTACTACATTTGTCTATCAAAAAACCATTATAATCGTTATCCTTTATACTACCGATAGATTTCATTCAAAAACTCATTTTCAAAATAGAACTAATAATTAGTTGGCCTTTCCCAAGACCTTTTCCAAAAAGCCGGCGGCGATACTAAGACCTTTTTCGTCGATGGAATGCCCCAATCCCGGACGAAGCTCAGAAGATACTTCTATCCCTACTTTCTGGAGTCCTTCAACAGCATCCAGAAGGGAAGAAGCTGGGACCATTTCGTCTGCCTCACCATGTATCAAGGTAACAGGTGGCTTTGTTTTTAACTCACTTGGTAGAAGCTGAGGAGCTAAAAGTCGCCCTGAATAGCCCACGATCCCAGCAATCTGCTCTTCCCGCCTCGGACCAACAAATAATGACATCATAGTACCCTGACTAAATCCCACTAGCACCAGTCTCTCGGCTTTGAGCTTCAAGCGCTCTAATTCATCATTTATAAAGGCATCTAAAATTTGGCCTGCCATCCGAGCTCCCGCCAACATGGATTCGGGTGATCTATCACCCAAACTAAACCACTGACGCCCAAACGAGGACATTTCACAGGGGAAGGGTGCGTGGGGCGATACAAACTCAGCTTCCGGAAACCCACTAGAAAAAACAGGTGCTAGACCAATCAAATCGTTACCATCCGCACCGTACCCGTGTAGCAGGATAACCAGCGACTCAGCGGCACCACCGCTTGCCGGCATTTGTCTTGGCCCCTCTAAGTTCATCATTACAAATACTCCAAACTAGTTACTTTAGTCTCGATCTTTCATCACTTGGACATACTGAACGGTTTATTTAATATGCACATCGCATACAATATATATTTTTCAAAGTAACAAAAAAAGAACCTATCATGCCCAGTGATGTAGTAACGCGATTTGCCCCAAGTCCAACAGGGTTTTTACACCTAGGTCACGCCTACTCAGCACTATTTTCGGAAAACTTGGCTAAAATGAGCGATGGCATTTTTTTAGTCCGTTTCGAGGACATAGACCGTGATCGATGTTCCCCTGATTTTGAGAGAGCAATCATTGATGATCTTTCTTGGTTAAATCTAAAATGGCATGGTCAAATTAGAAGACAATCCGATCACATGGTCGATTATACAAATGCAGTAAATAAACTAAAACGCCTCAAACTACTCTATCCTTGCACTCTATCTAGAAAAGAACTTTCAGAAGCTCTTTCCGCACCGCACCCTGATACTTTGCTCCCTCAGAATCACAATACTCTTGTGGATACGGATAAACATATATCGAATCAGGAAACTCAGAGACGACTGCGATCGGGAGCGCCGTATGCGCTGCGCCTGCGGATGAAGTCGGCTATAAAAATGACTGGGAGGATGACCTGGCATGACACGGAAGCCGGCATCCAAACTGCTGAACCGGAAATTTTTGGTGATATAGTGATAGCGCGAAAAGATATACCAACTAGTTATCACTTATCTGTCACCGTTGACGATGCAATTCAGGGTATTACTACTGTCACCAGAGGAGATGACTTATTTGGAGCCACACATGTCCAGAGACTGCTTCAAGAACTATTGGAACTACCGACTCCCAACTATTGTCACCACAAAATTATAACCGACGACACCGGGAAAAGACTAGCAAAACGTAACAAAGCAAATACACTTAAATCACTTAGAGAATCAGGTATAAATCGCGAAGATATTCTCAAGTCTCTAGATTTAAATTTTTGAGGAGTCCTAGAAAAAATATCTTTGGCCAATATCAGTAACGGAGAAAGTTATGGAGAAATTCAGAGTTGGGCTAAGTGCTGCATTTACACGGCAAGATAATAAATCCACGTTTCCCAGCTGCAACTGGGATGAGCTGAGACAAACTAACGGCGTCGAGTTGGCAGAATTATTGCCTGGGGATTTGCTGACCCAAACCCAAATTGAAAATTTCGATGCTATCGTCCTAATGGGAGAAAAAGTTACATCGAATATGTTCCGTAATGATAATCGCCTAAAGTTGATTGCTCGCATGGGAGTAGGGTTCGACCAAATTGATGTGCCGGCCTGTACCGATAATGACGTTGCACTAACCATTACCCCCGAGGCCGTTAGACGGCCAATGGCAAGCTCTGTTGTTTTGATGATACTGGCATTGGCCCACAGGCTGGTCGAAAAGGACAGGCTAACTCGAACAGGACCTCTTGGTTGGCCATCACGCCTAGATTTTTTTGGCATTGGACTAGTTAATCGGACCCTTGCTATAATTGGACTTGGCAATATAGGGCAAGAAGTTGTCCAACTTATTAAGCCATTCGACATGCGCATCATTGCCTATGACCCATATCTTGAACCTCCAATAGCGGAAAGCCTTGGCGTAGAATTGGTGGATCTTGATACGGTTTTTCGTGAGGCGGACTTTCTTTCATTCAATTGCCCTCTTAATGATGAAACTCGGTATATTGGATCACGCGATGGCATCGCTAAGATGAAGGCATCTGCCTACCTCATCAATACGGCACGTGGCCCTGTGGTAGATCAAAAAGCCCTTTACGATGCCCTGGTAGAACAAAGAATAGCTGGTGCCGCCATAGATGTATTCGACCCCGAACCATCACCGGCAGATGACCCAATACTCAACCTTACAAACGTCATCGTAGCGCCCCATGCGATTGGATTTTCTGATCAAATGTTTTCGACGATGGGGGAAGTAAATACTCGCGCAATACTTGCTGTAAAAAACGGGGAAACACCTGCCAACTTAGTCAATCCGGATGTCGCCAATCGTAAAGGGTTTCAGAAGAAACTTGGCCGCTAACAGCAATTACAGGGAGGCCAAGGCATACAGAACTAAAAATAGTCTCTGTAAAAAGACTGAACAAACTTTTAAAGCGATATTATTTGAGTGGAGAATGAGTCCATGGAAGCAATATAGAAGCGTGCATTTCCTCTAGCCTGTCCGGGCCACCCTTTAGAAATTCTTGCCAATCTGGGTCCGCCGAGGCAGCCGCTCTGGCTTCCGCCCGATGATTTAAGTCCTTGTAGGCCCATAGGTGCGAAACTTCATTTGGTTGCCCCGTATCTGTTACCCAAATACAGACATTTTTTGAGTGTCTTTCTCTGACTGACATTGCAGCCGTCAAGGCATCAGCGAAAGGCTTAGTTTTTCCAACCCGACATCGGTAGTAGCGGTACTCATAAATATTTCCCTCCTCCACGGGAGCAACCAGTGGCTTTGTAGCTACCATAAGTCTATTATCTTGACGTATAATAAGAGGGCCTGCCTTTGTGAGATATTCGTTCCGCCATGCTTCATTGACAGCTAGTTTGGCCTTGACGTCTGCCCGATGGTTCATATCCTCGTAGGACCACAAGTGCATGACTTGATTTAATGGCCCAATTTCAGTTAGCCAGTAACCTTCCAGCTTTCCATGTTCATCACCCCGTATTGGCCTACCTATTTCCGCGGAATACTTGGCCAGCAAAGGAGCTTGGCCGGGCCCAGTCGTGTAAGTGCGAAACTCGTATATCATTTTTGATTCTCCCTCAAGGTGTATCCTGCGCCCCACGTAAATATTATTTAATCACTCCTTATTGCAAAAAATAGTCTAGCAAATCGCTGTTTGTAAGCACTCTATTGTAAAACTTCATATGAGATGTAAAAGTTCCTCGGAAAAACCGTTCCAAATTTCCTCAGATTAGCGGGAGATGAGCATTTTGAGGGAGCGTGAAAATGACCTAGAGAGCGTGCAACCTTGATTGCAACCTGTCTGAGGTATTTCGGGTATAGGAGATGATGCATTGCAAGAGCCAAATACAAAAGAATATGAGAATTTCGTCACACACCTAGAATGCTCGCTAACCGGAAAAATCTATGAAGCGGGCGTAGTACAGGGTCTATCCGGGGCTGGCAGGCCGTTGCTAGTGCGATACGATTTAGAAAAATTGGGTGCTTATATTACCAAAGAAGCTATTGCCAAACGTTGCGGCGGATTTTGGCGTTTTCGTGAGTTTCTACCTGTTACGCGTACACACAATGTAGTCACACTCGGTGAAGTTACTACGCCACTTATGTATTTACCTAATACCGAACGGCGATTAGGCATCAACAATTGTAAGCTGATCGTAAAAGACGAAGGACGTTTGCCAACCGGTTCGTTCAAAGCGAGAGGTTTGGCGCTTGCGGTATCTATGGCCAAGGAACTCGGATTGGACCACCTTGCCATGCCCACCAATGGTAATGCCGGCGCAGCTATGGCGGCCTATGCGAGCCACGCCGGCCTTCGGACAACAATATTTTGTCCGGCCGATACGCCAGAAATAAATATTTCAGAAATGGAGCTACAAGGAGCCAGCGTTTATAGGGTAAATGGCCTAATAAACGATTGCGGAAAAATAGTGGGGGATGGCAAAGAAATAGCTGGTTGGTTCGATGTTTCGACTCTCAAGGAACCTTATAGGATAGAAGGCAAAAAAACTATGGGGCTGGAAATAGCAGAACAAATGGGTTGGGAACTCCCTGACGTCATATTCTATCCTACTGGAGGCGGAACGGGGCTTATTGGCATGTGGAAAGTCTTCGAAGAATTGGAAGCAATCGGCTGGATCGGCAGCAAACGCCCTCGAATGATAGCTGTTCAAGCAGTAGGATGTGCGCCAATCGTAAAAGCATTTAATTCTGGAGAAGACCATGCTCCGATATGGGAAGATGCCGAGACAGCAGCAGCTGGTATCAGGGTTCCTGTCGCGGTAGGCGACTTTCTAATTTTACGGGCAGTCCGCGACTCGGGCGGCTACGCTGTTGCGGTCTCCGATGACGAAATCTTTGAAGCTAGAAACGAAGTAGCCAAACAAGACGGAATACTGCTATGTCCAGAAGGTGCGGCCACTCTAGCCGCATACAAACTTGCCCTAGAAGATGGTTCGGTCAAACAAAACGAGACGGCCATCTTATATAATTGTGCAACTGGGCTTAAATATCCAATGCCTGAAGTAACTAAAACAATCGATAGACATAATGAGATAGACTATACTTTAATGCGATGAACGGATATTACCCTTTTTCTAGGGGTTGAGATGGTTGTAAAGAACAATGATAAAAATAAAAGAAAGGGATAAATTATGTTGTTAGATGTTCGAACTTATACCTGCAAGCCTGGGACCATAAAAAAGCATCTAGAGGTTTATGAGCAGTTCGGTAAATCGCCTCAAACAAGGCATCTTGGACAACCCGTCGCATATCTGGTTACGGAGACCGGAAACGTAAACCAATATGTTCATATTTGGGCATATGATAACGCCGGTGACCGGGAAGCAAAGCGAGCTGCTATGCAAGCCGATCCAGACTGGATAAAATATACCCAGGAAAGTGCGAAACTAGGAGCACTGATTGATCAAGAAAATAAGTTAATGCGACCAGTGGAATTCTATGCTGATCCCAAACGCTCAGCATAATAAAAGATCGTTTGATCGAAGTTAATAGGACATATTTGTTGTCGGAGTAGCCGCAATGGGACCAGATAACGCCTTGTTAGATATAGAGCAAAGTTTGAAGGGCCAAGGGGTTGACACATCAGCTGATTCATACAGCGTGAAAATCCGCAAGTTAGTCATTGAAATGTTTATCGGTATTCATCCGCATGAAAAAGTTTCTCGACAACGGGTCGCCGTAGACGTAAGCCTCCAACTTGATTATCCGCAAGACGGGTTTGGCAACTCCATCTACCGAAAAGTGGCATGTTATGAATACTTAATCCAAGAAATAAAAAAACTATCTCAAGAAGGTCACGTGATATTAGTTGAAACTTTCGCGGAAAAAATAGCGGATATAGCGCTAATGGACAAGCGAGTGGCATCAGTCTCCGTGCACGTTGAGAAACTGGATATATACGAAGATTGTGAGGGGGTAGGAGCGATAATTGGAAAGTCCCGTGTCCAATCGCCATGATTGTCGAGACAGATCCGAGGCATAACATATAAGGCAAAGAGCACGAGTGACAAAATTAACGCCAATCATCATGCATTTAGCGCATTATTTACCACCCGAGACAGCTCACAGCTGGACTATCCGAATGTTACGACTTGGTATATCACCGAGGTATCCTTCTTTTGACAACACCTCTAGTTTGGCCTCATCAGTGTTTGGGATTGATTTCAAAAGTCCTGTAGGGTTAGCGGCAGGCTTCGATAAAAGTGCCGAAGCCGTGAAGTCATTGACGAGGCTAGGAGCCGGTTTCATCGAGGTAGGTACTCTGACGCTTCGCCCACAAATAGGCAACCAGAGGCCACGTGTTTTTAGATTAAAAAAAGACAAGGCTATAATAAATCGCTATGGATTTAACAATGATGGATTGGATAAAGGACTGGAACGCCTGGGCAACCTGCGCAAAAAGCCTGGAATAATTGGAATAAATATTGGAGTAAATAAGGATACAGCCGACGCTATAAATGACTATTCCGAAAGCCTAAGACGGTCCATTCCACTTGCCGACTACATTACAATAAACGTGTCCTCACCCAATACGCCTGGACTGCGTGATCTTCAGAAAGCAAAAAATCTTGATAACCTGTTAAAATCACTTGTCGATATTGCACGTGATGCCCAAAGCAATGTGACGGCAAAACCCCTTCTATTAAAAATTTCGCCCGATCTAACGACAGATATGATTCAGGAAATAGTTGAGATTGCAATAAACCGAGGAATTTCGGGCCTAATAGTATCTAATACGAGTGTTGTCCGCCCCCTAACTCTGGAGTCCACGAACAAAACCGAAACTGGCGGACTTAGTGGCCTTCCCATATTTGAGTTGTCTACAATCAAGTTAGCTCAGGTTTTTATGGCTGCCAAAAACCGCCTACCAATAATTGGAGTTGGAGGTATACACAACCCTAAAACGGCATACGAAAAAATAAAAGCGGGGGCCAGCCTTATACAGATTTATACGGCGTTAACCTACGCCGGACCTGGTTTATTCAGCGAAATAAACAAAGGATTATCTATACTTCTAAAAAATGATAATCTCTCCAACATTACCGAGGCAATCGGGATTGATGCTGAATACTGGGCTTCCAAACCTGAATAGATAAAAGGAGAACTCACTAGGTGAATAAAATAGTTCTAATAGTGCTAACATTACTTTCAATTGCTGTCGGAATAGCTATTGAATTTCTGCTGCCTGAATATTTTGAATTATCGGGTTGGATTATACCGTTAGCCCTGTTGTGCTTGTTGTTTTTCGCAGCGTTGTCAATTAGGCAAAAGTCTCTCCGCAGTGATTACCTTCGTCTAATCCAACGATCCAACCAGCTTGAACTCGGCGTCAAAGAGCTAACGAAAAACCTATCCCTAATTCAAGAGAAGATTAGCAACCTTCCTGAAACTGACCATGTGGCTTCGGAACTCAGAATGCTAAGGGGTTTGATGAAGCAATTTGCAGCTAAAGTGGAACAAACTCAGCTCAAGAGTAAAGACCACTCTAGCGAGCCCTCGGATGTTGTTGATCAAACTGCAGAGGACTCAAATATTGATACAAATACAACCAAGGTAGATCAAAAAAAAGTCACTCACGAACCATTTTTGGATTATGAGGACAATGAGATACTGATCTATTTAGATCGAGCGGTGAGACAGGATCATGTGCAGCTGTACATTCAGCCAACAGTAAGACTGCCGCAACGGACCGGCGCTTTTTATGAGTGTTTTTCGCGCATCACAGACGATAAGGGAAATGTAATTAGGCCCGAACAGTACCTCCCAGTATCAAACGCGGCTGGTTTGACGGCCGCATTAGACAACCTACTTCTTTTTCGATGTATACAGCTTGTTCGCCAGTCTAGACGGGATAAACCTGATATTGCATTTTTCTGTAATATATCCGAATCAACCCTAACAGATGTTGATTTCTTCACGGATTTTATCGATTTCATGGCAGAGAACATACAACTTGCACAGAGTTTGGTATTTGAGTTTACCCAAGCAACCATTGAAAATACTAGCTTTGAAGTTCAGACCAATCTTAAACGACTTGCGCAGCTAGGGTTTCGTTTGTCTGTTGACAAGTTAGAGAACCTCGATTTTGATCTTACTAGTCTCTCTTCACGAGGCTTTAAGTATATAAAAATCGATGCTCACTTACTCCATGAGATCGCGAGAGGTGATACTGCTCCAGTTAATATGAAATCTCTAAAAGGGGCCATGGATAGAGAAGCTATGGACCTTATCGTAGAAAAAATTGAAAGCGAGGAAATGCTGAGAGATCTATTGGATCTCAATATCGATTTTGGTCAAGGCTACCTATTTGGAGAGCCGAGACCGGCCCAGAATTAAAATCTATGAAAACTATAGAAATCGCAGGTCTAGGTGAAATTTTTTCAGATTATGAAGTTTTCATTTTTGATGTTTGGGGGACTATTTACGATGGCCAAACTTTGTTACCCGAAACAATTAATATCTTGGAAAGATTGCGATATGAGAACAAAACCGTCATCTTCCTTTCAAACTCCCCTCAAATAGCTTCTGTAGTTAAAAAGCGGCTAATTTCGCTGGGTATACCAGAATATCTTTTGCATAAAATAATTACTTCGGGAGATGAAGCCAAACGCCGACTTGCGAAAAAAACCTATCCCGAACTAAAAATATTCACAGGCAGCGTTCTCTTAACAGGTCCCAATAGATATCCAAATACCATACCGCAAGGTCTGTTTACTGTCACACCCAACATAAAAAAAGCAAATTGGATATTTAATGCCGGACCCGACTCGCCCGCCAACACGATGGAAGATTACTACTCCCTGCTAAAGGAAGCAGAGAAACTTGAACTTCCAATGCTTTGTACCAATCCGGATAAAACAGTATTTCATGGAACTGAAACTCATATATGTGCAGGCGCTTTGGCAAACTATTTTCAACTCATCGGCGGCAACGTTCATTATATAGGAAAACCATTCACTGACATCTTCGATCGTTGTAAGCAGATAGTGAATGACGATGAAGACTCGAAATTTCTAATGATCGGAGACAATCTTGAGACTGACATACTTGGCGCCAATAACTCCAATTTCGACTCCTTGCTACTCGGTTCAGGCGTTCACCAATTGTCGCGGTTGCCAGGGGGACCAATCGACCATCGCCTTATTGGAACTTTGCAGAAAAAATTTAATTCTAAAGCAACCTTTGTGATGGGGCAGCTTGCCTGGTAATATAGGTTACTGGTATTGCAAAATCTTACAGGAATCCTTGACGGATGACTATGAACCGAGTATACGGCTGATCCTCATTGTTTAAATTACAGGGTGTATTGTAAATTTAGCACAAAGGAAGGAATTACAGTGGCGCGTCGATGTTCCATAACCGGCAAAGGTGTAATGACTGGAAACAATGTCAGTCACGCAAACAATAAAAATAAAAGGCGTTTCGTTCCAAACCTTCAACGGACATCGTTGATGAGCGAAGCTCTCGGGCGCACTGTACGAATTAGGCTAGCGACATCAACTATTCGGACAATAGAACATAATGGTGGACTAGACGAGTTCCTAAAAAGCACTAAAAACGATAAATTGGCCCCAGAAGCTCGCTCCTTGAAGCGCCGAATCCTTAGAGCAACCCAAGCATCAAAATAGCTGAGAAGAATTAACTCGGCTCCTTTTGGAGAAAATCCCCACTCAATCCATATTAATAGCTAGTATTCGAAGCACCTTTTAATACCCAGACGGCCAATAAACTGTTCACAAATAAACATATTGCCATCAACTGGTGAATTATTGCAAGGAATGCTGGCACGAAGTTAATCAATGTCGAAATACCAAGAGCAAATTGAAGCAGCACCAGACCCGCCAAAATATGCAGGACCATCCGCTGTTGTACTGGCAACCTTTTTAGTAGACACCGCACGAGCAAGGAAACAGTTAACAGAACCGTTATAGCGGCCGACACCCGATGATTAAATTGCACAGCACCCGCATTTTCGAAAATATTCTTCCAATATGGAGATATGGAAAAGTAGCCTTTTGGCACAACTCCTCCATCCATTAATGGAAAAGTGTTGTATGTCAGGCCAGCATCCATGCCGGCGACAAGTGACCCTGCAATGATAGTAGCCGAAATAGATATTACTACAGTTTTAGCGTGTAAAACCATATAGCCACATGAGACATCCAAATTGATCGTCACAAAACCTAATATAGTCCAAACAAGGATGCCCAGAATCAAAAACGCTATTCCCAAATGCAACGCAAGTCTATATTGGCTGACCGAAGGCTCCTGGGACAAGCCACTTAATACCATCCACCAGCCGACCACCCCCTGTGCTGCCCCGAGCACCAACAACATTATTAGTCGTCTCGCATGCCCGCTCGGAATACGGCCTAGAATCCAAAACGCCACCAGCGGTAAAATGAATACAATCCCAATTAGCCGTCCCCATAAACGGTGTATGTACTCCCACCAGAAAATGTCCTTAAATGCCTCCAAGTCCATCCAGGCATTAACCAGTACAAACTGGGGAGAACGCTGGTAAAGATCAAATATTCGATTCCATTCCTTCTCACTAAAGGGAGGCAACCACCCAACCAACGGCCGCCACTCAACCATCGACAACCCCGAACCTGTAATTCTAGTGACGCCTCCTATAACTATCATTGAAGCCACCATCATCGCGACGACGAAAAGCCAATTAAGTAACAATCGGTCTCCAGTAATTGATACCACGGCACTCTCCTAATATTGCGCTTTTTTATTTATACGGGATTAATAATACTGCTCGCAACAGAAGCGAAAGTATTTGTAAATGCTAGGTATTGAAATGTCATTTTGATCTAAGGAGTATCTCTTGCTAATATTACTCGGAAAACTTCGAAGGTTTATTGTTAGGATATGTTGTTGAACAGGATCGTTTTTCTGCTAATTACCTTAATCGGGTTCCTTCTGATAAATGGTTGCGTTGCCCCGACGCCCGATAATCAAAGCCTAAGTCGGTTTTCGGATTACACATACGTAACGTCGTCACCCGAACAAGTGGTTTGCAACTATCGGAGTAAATCCAACGCAATAACTGGAAAATCGACGCCTCATTTTCTTAACATCAGTGTCCTGCCTAATCCCATCAAGATTGTCTGTTCCAAAGCAGGCTTTTGGAACTCTGGTATTATATTAGAGCCAATTTACGGGACGACTTTCTTCGACCGAATTTCGCTAGGTAAATACATCAGCTTAAACAGCACGAGCTACACTGAAGCAGATATCGGCCCCTTTAAACGATTACCAAGAAAAATTCACGTTGTTCTGCGGAAAAGTATTTTTAAAACAATTGATGAAAGAGATAACTATTATGCGGAAGAAGTTCTGTTCGCCAAAAATAGTTGGATAAAAGTGTTTCATCGACTGGAACAATTGTGCAAAGAAACCGAAGACAAAAGAGAACTTTCTGTAGTAAAACCTGACCAAAGATCATGCTTAAAAGCCAAAAAAAAGATAGAACAAACCATCCGTAATGACATGATCATCATTGAACAACAAAGAAGAAGATCAATAACTCAATAAATTTCATTGCGTCAACCTCACTAACAGCCTAATAAACGTTTTCTGTGTATGTAGTTTCAACATGAATTGTTTAATATCATTCCAAATGTTGTTTTTCTGCATGATAATATAAAGAACGTCAAAGCGTTTCGTGGGAGCACATGAATGCAAATTGGGGTCATTAAGGAACGTCGACCAGAGGAGCGTCGTGTCGCAGCTACTCCTGACACCGTCAAGAAATTTGTAGCCATGGGTCTTACCGTCAATATTGAAAAAGAAGCGGGAATTTCATCGGCGATCTCAGACCAGGATTATATTGCGGCGGGAGCCAATATTGTTCCCCAAGCGAGCGAAGCATTAAACACAGCCGACATCGTGCTAAAAATAAATAAGCCAATTGTTCCTGGTGGGGACTCCAAAGATCAAGCCGATGAGGTCTCTATGTTTAAATCTGGTGCTATCCTCGCGTGCTTAATGGAACCGTATAAAGACAAGAAACTTATAGAGCTTGTGGCCAAACAGAATGTAACTTGCTTTGCAATGGAGTTACTACCTCGTATTACCAGAGCGCAGACAATGGATGTCTTGTCTTCTCAGTCCAACCTAGCTGGTTATAAAGCCGTTATCGAGGCCTCCACAATTTACGGAAAAGCCTTACCCATGATGATGACTGCTGCCGGTACAGTGCCTCCAGCTAAATGTCTTGTCATGGGTGCAGGAGTGGCAGGCTTGCAAGCTATTGCAACAGCGCGCCGCCTCGGCGCTGTTGTCTCTGCCAGTGACGTAAGACCTGCTGCTAAGGAAAATGTGGAGAGTTTGGGAGCTAAGTTTGTTGCGGTGGAAGACGAGGAATTCAAACAAGCAGAAACCAGTGGCGGCTATGCTAAAGAAATGAGTGACACATATAAAGAGAAGCAAGCAGAACTAATCGCTACCACCGTTTCCAAGCAGGATATAGTAATTTGCACGGCCCTTATCCCGGGACGTTCAGCTCCAGTTTTAATTACCCCCGAGATGATCGCTAACATGAAGCCAGGGTCAGTTGTTATAGATCTCGCCGTAGAGCAAGGGGGAAACTGTCCACTTTCAAAGCCAAACAAAGTGGTCGCGAAAAACGGGGTTAGTATTGTGGGCTACACTAATATGGCAAGCAGAGTACCAATAGATGCGTCGGCACTTTTTTCAAAAAACCTTTTCAACTTTATTGCTCCTCTGATAGGCGAAAAAAAAGATAGCTTGAATATCGACATAAACGACGAGATCATCAAAGAAACAATGCTTACGCAAAATGGAAGAATCGTACATGCATCTATCATAAGCGATTCCTGATTCAATACAAAAAAGCAATCATGGATAACCAGATGAACTGGACACAATATAATGACAAGTTTTCAGTCTATTTTTTTCCAAAGTTTTTGGATAATCCCTAATTTTAAGATTCTTTAATTTAAATGAAAGGTAAAAAAAGTGCAGTCTATAAGTGTTGATCCTCATATATTTGGTATTACTGTCCTCGTTTTAGCATGCTTCGTGGGATACTATGTGGTTTGGAGAGTTACTCCCGCTCTACATTCACCTCTAATGAGCGTAACTAACGCTATATCTTCGGTTATAATAGTCGGCGCATTAATCGCTGCCGGACCGGCAGAAGCTAACTTCGCACAAATCATGGGTTTTTTTGCTGTCGTTTTAGCTTCAATAAATATCTTTGGAGGGTTCATCGTCACTCAACGAATGTTGTCGATGTTCAAGAAAAAGCGTTGACTTAGGAAATTATTATGACTGAAAACATATCAGCAATCCTTTACTTACTGTCTAGCGTGTTTTTTATAATGGCTCTTCGTGGATTGAGTTCGCCAGATAGTGCAAGACAAGGAAATGTTTTTGGCATAATTGGCATGACCATTGCCATTGGAACCACGTTAGCTTTACCCACAGTATTGAGCTATGAAGTTATTTTTGCTGGCATCGTAATAGGCGGTGGAATAGGTACTATTATTGCCCGCAAGATAGAAATGACCGCCTTACCTCAATTAGTTGCCGCTTTTCACAGTCTAGTGGGACTAGCCGCTTGCTTTGTTGCCGCTGCTGCCTTTTTCCGTCCCGAAGCATATGGAATTGGCACATTTTCAGATATCAACGAGGGCAGCTTGATTGAAATGGCAATTGGACTTGCCATCGGTGCGATTACATTTACTGGTTCAATTATAGCTTTCGGAAAATTGCAGGGTCTTATCACCGGCGCTCCTCTTAACTTTCCAGGCCAACATATTCTCAATGCGCTGCTTGGGCTGGCTTTAATAACTTTAATTGCCTGGCTAGTGATGGATCAAAATGAGGGTATCTTTTGGGCAATCCTAATTTTATCCTTTGTTATAGGCATTCTCATCATAATTCCCATAGGTGGAGCCGATATGCCCGTGGTTATATCAATGCTCAATTCATATTCGGGTTGGGCTGCCTGCGGGATAGGCTTTACGCTAGGCAATAGTCTCTTGATTATAACCGGAGCATTAGTCGGTTCATCGGGAGCTATTCTGTCTTACATTATGTGTAAAGGAATGAATCGATCTTTTTTTAGCGTAATTCTGGGGGGCTTTGGTGGAGAAAATGATGCTACTTTCATCGATAAAGGTGGGGACAGGGCGATTAAGGCTGGCAGTGCGGAAGACGCTGCTTTTATAATGAAAAATGCTTCTTCTGTAATAATTGTTCCGGGATATGGAATGGCAGTAGCACAGGCTCAGCACGCTCTCCGAGAAATGGGAGAAATATTGAAATCCGACGGAGTAAATGTTCGCTACGCTATACACCCCGTAGCAGGTCGAATGCCTGGACATATGAACGTTTTATTGGCAGAAGCCAATGTACCCTATGAGCAGGTACTGGAACTGGATGAAATAAATCGTGATTTTTCCCAAGCAGACGTTGCCTTTGTAATTGGGGCAAATGATGTAACCAATCCGGCCGCGAAAACCGATCCGTCGAGCCCAATTTACGGGATGCCTGTGTTAGATGTCGAGAATGCAAAAACAGTTCTATTTATAAAGAGATCTATGGCCTCTGGATACGCTGGTGTCGAAAATGAGTTATTTTTTAGAGATAATACGATGATGCTTTTCTCGGATGCAAAAACAATGTGCGACGATATTGTTCAGGCGTTAGACTAAATAAACAGCGTGCAAACAAATTGAAATATCACTTTTATTATCCCAAATTGGGTGGCTTTGTCTTTGCTTCTTCTAGGAGTAAGAAGTCTTCATGTGCCGACTCATTTGCAAATTCGGAAGACAGAGTGGCTATGTGTGGAGGTTGCTTCCATACAACTATATCAAAATCTCCACAGTGCCCGCATAAAGCTTGCCATGATTGTGCAATGGCGCCGCAAGAGCCACATGTCCAACTTGTATCAGGTGCTGCGAGGGAAGTTTTCTCCAACCATCTCCTAGATTCTTCTTCATCATATCGTTCTCCTTGTTCCAATCGCGACATCAAACGACACGACTTAATAGTCAATTGGTCAGCAGACGCTAGCTCAAGGTTCTTTCGGGCTTCCCCCCAGAGCTCGGCATCCAATGCAGCTTCTGCAACTAGGAGCCTAGTATCTTGAGTACTCCTTTTTTTATCTACCAAATTCTGCAATCGCTGAAAACGCTGCAAAAAAGTTTCTTGCGGCCACAATTTTAAGTATGCCGATACGACTTGCGGATGCGGATTACGACTGCAAAACGATTCCAGAAGAGACACTGCTTTATGATCTTTAGATTTATCATTAATCAGCCGTGCTCGCACTATCGCGGCCGGTACAAAATCACGATCATCAGCTAACGCTCGATCCGCGTATCTAATAGCAGCTTTATAATCAGCAGCCCGCTGCATCTCGTACGCTCGAGCGGTAAATATTGTAACGCGGGGACCAATTGCTACTTGTTCAGGTTTAACCTTACGGCGGACAGCTTCGAACAAAGTCGCCTGTGCTTCTTCCCACAAACCAGATTTTGTTTGTATATCAAACAGGGTTTCCACTACAAAAACAGACTCGGGACGCAGTTTATATGCTTCTTCCGTCAATTCCTTCAATAGAGTATCTTCGCCCGATAATTTCGCCTGACGCATAAGGCCTACAAGGCCAACGAACTGTGTCTCTTTGCTTTCGCGTAATGTATTAAAGTATCTTGATGCAGCAGCTTGATCGCCATTCAAAGCCGCAGTCTGAGCCGAGAGCAGTCTTGTGACCGTCGGATCACTTAAAAGCTTGTTAGCTTTTTTTGAGAGACGACTCGCTTCGTCTTTATCACCAGCTGCTATTGCTGCCATTCCTAGAGTCAACGCCTTATACCCATCGACCTGTCTTCTATTCTTGCGCCCTAAAATAAACGCTTTCGGCGCCTTGAATACAAACCTAATAAGCCAGATTATTGTCCACACTATTATTCCGACTATTCCTGCAACAATAATTAAGAAACCAAAATAGGTTTCTATTTCGTAACCCAACCAATTAATTTCTGCTCGGCCGGGATTTTCACTTAACCAAACAGCTATCCATACCAAAAACCCAATAAAGGAGATAAAAAATATCGATCGCAACATGTTTTGCTAACTACCCTTTGCTAATTCAGTTAGGGCTAGAGCTTTAAGCGCTGTGACATGTTTTTCAACTTCCATTCTTGCCATCGCCTTTTGAAGCCAACTATCTAGGTTACTGGATGAACTTCTATCAAGAGATGAGAGTCGCTCAATAGCACCCCGTATGTCATTCCCGTTGAGAGCCTTCTCAGCTTCTATTAATATTTCATATTCTATATCTGCACCCACCCCTTTCAATTTTCTTACTTTAACTAGTGATCCCAATTTCGACAGAGCCTCGCCTACCAAACCATTATCAACGGCCACCCTTTGGTCAAAAATTTCATTTTTTATTATGCGGAACTGCTTTTTCAAGTAACCCAATGTGGGAACACCAGTCTGAGTATATTGTTTTAACTCCCCAACAATTTCCAAAACTCTTACGTTCCCATTGGCAGCTGCCTGGAGTGCACCCAGATAAATAGAAAAAGGCTCCGATCGGGAAATAGCATTAGAAATTTGGCTGATACTAAAAATCAGCAGGGCTGCTCGATCAGGCTCAGCCCGTGTATCTAAAGCCTGCGCAACGATTCTTTTCTCTATAGATATTATTTTTTTGTTTAGCTCGGAATTTTTGATTTCTTTATCTTTTAAGGCAGACTTTAGTTTTGTTATTTCGCTACGGTTGTCGAATCTATGTGCCTCAATATCGCTAATCCGGTTGCGCAAATCCTTAAGTTCGCCGATATTGCTATCACCGTTGTGAGTTTTCAAATCCGTTAATCTCGATCTTTTATCCAAAACTAACCTGTCTAACTCTTCCGACCATTTTTCTAAATTGGCCACCCTCCGCCTTATTTCGGCCAAACCAGCTTTGATTTCAGAGACTTTATTAGCAGATTCCCGCCTGATCTTGCTAATTTCTGATGAGCTTCTGGCGGATTTTGAATTGTTATCAAAAAAAAATTTATCTGTGTTTTTGGTTACTTCACTCCCCAAGGTCGACCTACTATGTCGAGGTGCATCATTTTGGAAACCAGAAACAAAGCTAGGTATTTGGATGTGCCAATTCTTAAAGTAAGCCGTTGCCAGTAGGACTAGAATTGCGATTATTAAACAAACAATAGATAATATCTTCGTAGATGGGTACCTACGTGATCTTATAACAGGGTTGGCATCATTAATCTCTTCAAAAGAACTATCCTCCTCCGGTTCAGAGTCTTTTCTCTCACCTTTCTTTTTCTTCACGCGTGACATCATAGAGTTACCCACATTTTTTTGAACGGAACTTAATTCGAATAATAAACTAAACGATTTTCAAATTCTGTCGTACTAACGCCAATAATTCCGACTGAGCTGGTCTTTCTGCAACTGAAACCGTATTCCAGTCCAGACGCTGTGCCTCACAAGCGACTGCATCGCTTAGACAATATGCATCAATTTTATGCACGAACCTATCCAGCTCTTCCCTCTTTAATAACTCTACCAATATTATAGCCGACCGAGGTGAAAATAGAAATACTCCCGATATCCTATTGTCCCGAAAAGCATCTGCCGCTGCCCTGTTCAACGATTGTTTGGCTTTTGCTTCATACGCGATTTTCCTTTCGATCTCGAAGCCATTCTTTTCTAATCCATTCTCCAATCTACCGCTCGTGTCTTTTCCGCATAGATACAAAATCTTGCCTGCCTCAGGCACTAGTTGACTATTCAATAGGATCGATAAATCTTCATTATTCCCAGCGGCCGAATAAACATGCAAAAATCCCGCACTAGCAACCAACTCTGCCGTCCTATCTCCAACGCAGTATATTGGTGGTGAACGATCTGGATTGACGTCTCTGATAACATCAACTGCATGCTTACTTGTTATCACTACAGCTTGAAAATCTGATACTAACGGAATTGTTAAGCCCGTTCTCACGATTGTTATAACGGGTGAAATAAGAGATTCAATTCCCATCGAATCCAGAGCTAGAGCGACAAGCTCTGAATCTTCCTGCGCCCGTGTTATCAGCATTACCATATCTTTTTAACCAGTTAAATCTGAACCCGCTTTAATTAGTAATTTTTCGCCTACTACCTCTCCTAACCGAATACCATCCCATCGGCAACCCGACTCTGTCTCGCAATGTATTCGAGAACCATCAGGCGAGATGACATATCCTTTTAGGGTCATTTTACTATTTTCCTGGAAACAAGCAAAACCAGCTATTGGCGTTTGACAGGAGCCACCAAGGCGAGCCAACATTGCACGTTCAGCTGTTATTCGAAGGCAACTGTCTTCGTGGTTAATAGTATTTAACCACTCCCTTAATTGTTCCTCAAATGCTCCAGGAGAAACTCTGCACTGGGCGCCTATTGCTCCCTGCCCTATCGCAGGAGGCATTTCGTCAAGACTTAGAGACTGCGTTATACGTTCGCTCAATCCGAGCCTCTTTAATCCTGCTACCGCGAGTATGGTAGCATCGACTTCCCCTCTATCCAGTTTTGCTAGTCTAGTGTCGACATTACCTCTAAATACTTTTATAAGAAGATCTGGGCGTTTATTTTTTATCAAAGCGGCCCGTCTAATGGAGGAAGTTCCAATAATACTGGCTCCCGGGAGCTCATCAAATTTAGTTTCAGTGTTGGACAAAAATGCATCATTTATCTCCTCGCGAGGCAGTATACACGTTAATTCAGTGCCAGAAGTGAGGCACGTTTCGACATCTTTAACCGAATGAAGAGCAATATCGATTCGTTTTTCCAAAAGAGCTTCTTCTATTTCCTTCATGAATAGTCGTTTTCCTCCGATCTCACTTAAAGAACGATCCTGTACTCTATCCCCAGTAGTTTTTATTTTCACTATTTCAATAGAATTAGGTTCTCGCAGGAAATCATGGGCCATCTCCAAATGCTTTTGAAACTCTCGCGCTTGAGCTAAGGCTAGTTTAGATCCTCGCGTCCCTACGCGTATCAATGGTGTTTTTTTTATGTAGGCATTCATGGTAGGAGTGTGTAGACCGATTACTGCAACAAGTGAAGTCGGAAAATCATTGTGTCTAAAGAAAAACTGCAACTACTAACAAAAACGAAAAAAACCCCTATTATGTTGGGCATAGAATCAAGTTGTGATGAAACCTCTGCTGCTATCGTTTCTGGAAACGCTGAGATCCTTTCAAATATTGTAGTTTCCCAATTTAATGACCACTCTCCATTTGGAGGCGTGGTCCCGGAGTTAGCGGCACGAGCTCACATAGAACACATTGATCAAATTGTATCTCGCGCTATGACAAAAGCACAAGTGTCTTACCGCGAGCTTAGTGGTGTGGCAGCAACCGCAGGTCCCGGTTTAATAGGAGGAGTTCTAGTAGGATCTACATTCGGGAAATCGATTGCCCTGGCCAATAATTTGCCATTTTTAGCCATAAATCATCTC
>CAYFGZ010000027.1:0-34144 GCA_964342575.1 uncultured Nisaea sp.
TAGTCAAGGCGCGGCTCGTGGCTTGATCGTCAATGCGGGGAACGCAAACGTATTCACTGGTGCCAACGGGTTTTATGCTGTCGAACAAACGGCCAAAACTATAGCCAAAGTTTTTAAATGCCCGATGGAGCAGATCTTCGTCGCCTCCACCGGTGTCATAGGGGAAAAACTAGATTACCATAAAATCACAAAATGCATTGACCATATGGCTAAAAAACTGCAGCCAGATGGTTGGAAGCAAGCAGCTACAGCTATTACAACCACAGATACCTTCGCAAAGGGTTCTACGATCTTGACAAAAATTGGCGATTCAAACGTCACTATTACTGGAATAGCAAAGGGTTCCGGGATGATAGCCCCAGATATGGCCACCATGTTAAGCTTCATTTTTACAGATGCCAATATATCTGCTACTACGTTGCAGAAAATTTTAGACAGAAACGTGCAGTCCACATTTAATTCAATAACTGTTGATAGCGATACTTCGACGAGCGATACTGTTCTTTTATTTGCAACTGGAACTGCAAAAAATCATACCGTCTCCAACGATAGGGACCCGATTTTAAAGAAATTTGAAAAAGCCTTAAACCAGGTAATGCTGGATCTAGCAAAACAAGTCGTCCGCGATGGAGAGGGAGCTCAAAAACTTATTCGGATAGATGTTATTGGCGCAGTCTCAAAAACTTCTGCTCGTCGGATTGGCCTTTCTATAGCAAATTCACCTCTTGTAAAAACGGCTATAGCCGGCGAAGACGCCAATTGGGGACGGGTGGTGATGGCAGTAGGAAAATCGGGAGAAAAAGCCGATAGAGATCATATGTCGGTAACTTTTGGAGACACAAAAATAGCTGAATTTGGAACAGTCGTAGAATCGTATGATGAAGCGCCTGTAACCAAACATTTAAAAGGCAAGGAAGTTTGCATTAGAGTTGATGTGGGCGTGGGAAAAGGCAAAGCTACTGTTTGGACCTGCGACCTGACTCATGGCTATATAGAGATCAACGCTGACTATCGGAGCTAAATAGTCTAGATTCGAAATTCTGATTAAATAACAACAAAAATCAGGCTTTAAACTGTCTGTCTATAGATCTAAAATATGAAAATCCAACGAAATACAATTCCCATACTTATTGTAGCCGCCGTAGCACTTTTGGATGCCGACGGTAGAGTTTTAATTGCCAAGCGCCCAGATCATAAAGATATGGCTGGCTTATGGGAATTTCCTGGCGGTAAGGTCAAGTATGGGGAAACACCTGAGGAAGCTTTAATTAGAGAGTTACGCGAAGAATTAGATATATGCACCAAAGATTCTTGCCTCGCACCACTTACATTTGCCAGCCACAGTTACGAAGAATTTCACCTTTTAATGCCCTTATACGTTTGCCGACGTTGGTGGGGAACTATAACTCCACTTGAGTCACAAGAGACGAAATGGGTTAGTCCAAACAATCTGAAGAATTTTGAGATGCCCCCAGCTGACAAGCCGCTGATAGCGATATTAAGAGATTTGCTCTAACAACAATACTATCTATTAAATTGAACCTTTATTCGACACCATGAAAGAAAGAACCCACCCATGGCTTCCTCTACAGTTTTGCTAGACATTAAAAACGGCGTAGCAACCGTAAAATTAAATCAACCCGAAGTTAGAAACGCACTCACGCCCGAGCTTCGGGCAGCGTTTAGAGATACCATTGCTTCTCTCGAATTTGAAAAAGAAATTCGATGTGTAGTAATAACGGGTGCTGGTGATCATTTCATGGCTGGCGGAGACATCCGCGCTATGGTCGATCGCCTCAGCGTAGACGAATCCCAACGACGACAGTCGATTCTTGAGGGAATCCATCTCCTACATCTACCAATACTAGCTATCCGACGTATGGGAAAACCCGTGATTGCCAGCGTAAAAGGGGCCGCCGCGGGCTTTGGAGTAGGATTAGTGGCGGCTTGTGATCTAGCCATTGCGGCTGAGGACGCTTTTTTTACACTTGCTTATTGCCATATAGGAGCTAGCCCAGATGGGGGGTCGTCTTATTTCTTGGGGCGCACATTAGGGATGAAGCATCAAATGGAATTAGCGTTTCTGGGCAACCGATTTGGATCTGATCGAGCCAAGGAATTGGGAATAGTTAATTGGGTTGTTCCAAAATCAGAACTAGAAAGCGAAACCGAAAAATTGGCAGAAAAGCTGGCAAATGGTCCTACCATTGCCTATGCAAACGCCAAAATGTTGTTTAATCAGACACATCATTTGTCAATGGAGTCCCAGCTTCAGATGGAAGCTGAGAGAATGGCAGATAGTATGCTAACATCAGATCATGCGGAAGGAATAACTGCCTTTATGGAAAAACGGAAACCGACCTTTCAGGGGCATTAGACAGAGCATGCGAACGGTGGATTAAAACAATATTAGTTGCAGATAATCGCTTGGCCGGAACAACAGACTTCCGAATTGTTCTACTGTCGAGTGATAGTTGATAGATTTTCTTAACCTTTCGCGATAGCGACAATTCGTTGTACTACAGCGGGTTTTGGACAGCTTATAAACCTCTCTTCGTAGGCAAGTATTCTAAAAGCAGGTAATACCCAGTCTAATAGCTCACCCGTTTGCAAAAGGTAATTAGGGTTAGTTGGTCGACCAAACTTCTCGTTGCCAACCGCAAAGGTTTCATAAATCAACACGCCTTGGGGAGCCACTGTGCCCATTAAGTCAAACATCAAGGGGCGGTGTAAATAGTTTGTGACAATTATTCCATCGAATTTCTGGGGCTCAAAAGGCCATTCGTTTCCCGCCTCCAGATCAAATTTCATCAGTTTGACGCAGCTACCCAGTTTAAGATCACTAAGGCCAGCGATATCTTTATCTAAAAATACCAGGTTGTAACCCTTATGGACCAGGAAACGTCCATTACGCCCATCGCCGCAAGCGAGGTCTAGTACCAAACCGGGTCTCGAAATAAAATTATAGTGTCGTTTGACCCATGCTGAAACCTTGACCAATTTAGCCCCTTTAAATAAAAAGAAGAAAGTATGCGCTATTTCTTAAATTCGTGATACCATCTTTTCTCGAAAAGTTTGATAGTGACAGGTTGAAACTCGGTTTGCCGATTACTATTTAGGTTGAATGGAATAGAAAAAGAAATGCAATATATTCGTTTTCGGAATGATACAAACGAGAGCAAAAACATTGATACTCTATCAGCTTCTATGTGATCAAGAACACCAATTCGAAGCTTGGTTTAAAGACAGTAGAACTTTTGACAAACAGTCAAAAAGAAACCTGTTGAGCTGTCCAGAGTGCGGCTCGGTAAAGGTATCAAAAGCCCTGATGGCACCGCGCATTGGAAAGTCAACGGACAAAGTTGCCCCGCCATCCAAACGAGCTAGTTTAGAATCAGAAGTCAAACTGACACCGGAAGCTCACGAACTTAGAGAGAAGCTAAAAGACCTTCGCAACCACGTCGAACAAAACTGCGACTACGTAGGAAACCAATTTGCAGAGGAAGCAAGAAAAATTCACTACGGAGAAAAAGACCCAAAGAATATTTATGGAGAAGCGTCCTTAAATGATGCTAAGGAGCTGGCTGAAGAGGGAGTAGAGTTCACTCCTATCCCCTGGCTTCCAAAGGAAAATTCCTAACGAAGTTATCTATTAATTAGTTTCTAAATGCTGCGCTAACGGCATAATTCATGCTTAAATTCTGATCTAATATAAAGTCATTCAGCATCACTTTATACGATATTCCGTTTAATAACCGTATTTCTAATTCAAAATCAGCCAGTAGATTTTGTAATTCTGCCGGCTTTATAAATTTTGTCCAACTGTGAGTTTCCATAGGGATTATACGCAACATGTATTCCGCCAAAACTTTGGCGCCCAGTAAGGATTTTAGAGAACGGTTAAGCGTCGTTAAAATCAAAATACCGTCGCGCGTCATCAGTTTGGTGAGCTCGGCTATAAATGGCCTTGGATCTAAAACATGTTCTAGTATTTCTGAGGCAATTACAACATCGAATTTTTCGCCGAATTTAAATGCAGTAGCTACCTCGCCAGTCAAATAATTAATTTCTAACCCCGACAATTTTGAATGCTGAACCGCCGCACCAATGGCTTCCCTTGACGCATCTATACCAGTAACTGTTCCACCCAATCTCGTTACTGGCTCTGTCAACAAGCCGCCGCCGCAACCCACATCCAGAATCTTCATGCCACAGAAAGGCCTTTCGTCAGAGGACCCAACCTTCTGATGGCTTTTCAGTGCGTTCCGAAGAAACTTCATTCTAACTGGTGTCAACCTATGTAAAGGGGCAAAAGCCCCTCCCTTTTTCCACCAATCATCCGATAGCGCCGAAAACCTATTAACTTCGTGAATATCAATCGTGGTGATTAGTTTTTTCATTTTGAACTGCTTCTTTAATTTTTTCTCGGGGCCTCTGCTCTTGCCCCATAAACTGTAGCCTAGTATGAATATCCAAATTATAAAAGGGATGGTAGGGAATTTGCCTACCATTCAGCAGATCAACAACGAAATCTTTTTTTAGGACAGGTGAATGACATACATCGTCCAGAAATTCGGAGGCACATCAGTTGCCGATATCGACTGCATACAAAATGTGGCGCAGCGAGTCAAAGATGAAGTTAATGCCGGACACAAAGTCGCTGTGGTTGTGTCAGCTATGGCAGGTGAAACCAATAAGTTGGTGGAATGGGCCAATCAAACAGGAGACCATCAACTATGCCAAGAATATGATGTCATCGTCTCCTCAGGAGAACAAGTAACGAGCGGACTGTTAGCTCTAAATCTGCAACGAATTGGCGTTGAGGCTCGTTCGTGGATGGGCTGGCAAATTCCTATTTTCACAGATAACATTCATGGTAAGGCCCGAATAGAAGCAATAGAAGCAAAAGCTTTTAAAACCTCTCTGGATACTGGTTGCGTTGCAGTTGTTCCTGGCTTTCAAGGTGTAACCCAGAACGGTCAAGTAACTACACTAGGAAGAGGTGGCTCAGACACTACAGCCGTTGCGCTGGCCGCCGCTATAAATGCAAAACGCTGTGACATATATACCGATGTTGACGGCGTTTATACTACTGACCCAAGGATCGTGCCTGGTGCGCGTAAAATAGACAGGGTAACTTACGAGGAAATGCTAGAGATGGCCTCGCAAGGTGCAAAGGTTCTTCAAACGAGGTCAGTTGCGCTGGCTATGCGATACAACGTGCGCCTAAACGTTTTATCTAGCTTTCAAAGGGGGAGTGGAACATTGGTTTTAAGCGAAGACGAAATATTGGAACATGAAACTATCACAGGGATTGCTTATAGTCCCGATGAGGCAAAAATCACTCTTAGCGGAGTAGAAGATAGACCGGGCGTTGCTGCAAGCATTTTTGGATCACTAGCAGACGCTGCAATCAACGTTGACATGATTGTCCAAAACGTTTCCAACGACGGGGAAACCACCGACCTCACTTTTACAATCAGTCAAATCGATACCAATAGAACCACTTCTTTGCTAGAAAGCCTCAGAAGTGAGATAGGTTTTTCCGACCTAACCGCCGATCAGAATGTGACGAAAATTTCTGTAGTAGGCGTTGGTATGCGCAGTCAACCAGGTGTTGCAAAGATAATGTTCAAAACCCTGGCTGAAAAAAGCATAAATATTCAGGTCATATCGACCTCAGAAATTAAAGTTAGTGTTCTAATAGCTTCTGAATATACAGAACTTGCAGTTCGAGCGTTGCATACTGCATATAACCTAGATACGGATTGATAGTCCGATAGCTGAATCTAATCTTCCCAATTAGTAGCGTGGGGAATTAGAATTAAATATGAATTAAACCCGTATAAATGCTGCTCCTGAGCTCCTCTAATCAACGAGGAAAACTAGCCCTAACTCTTGTTCATTATCCAAGCGTTTTCATCTTTACTCCGATATAGATTGAATTTACGTCACATTTCCACTAATTTTCACCTTTGTTTTTGTTACATCACAGCGGATATCGCATCGGGCATATCATTGAATTATGAAGGTTATCTATCAGGTTTGGAATTTTATAGGGAACCGCACCCTCCCTACTATTAAATTGAAGTTAAGGGATCTGTTGCCCAAATTTAAGTCCGGCTTACAAAGTCAGATGGTTGAAGAAGGAACGACTAACTTTGACACTCCTTCTTCAAGATGTCCGTCGAGGGTGGAAATTGGCCGCCAGCTGCGAGAAGCAAGAGACGCTTCTGGTCAAAAGTTAGAAGACATTTCCAAAAGTCTGCGAATTAAATACGAGTTTCTAGAATCAATCGAACAAGGTAATTATGATTCCCTCCCGGGGCTGACATACACAATGGGTTTTATAAAGAGTTACGCCCAATTTTTAGAGCTAGACGTGAACGATTCAATTGCATTGTTCAAGACACAAGCAGATATTCTTGAACCCACTAATGAAACGGTTTTTCCAGTGCCGCCTAGTAACGGTATCATCCCCAATCTTGCTGTTCTGGGGGCGGCACTCCTAATCACAACTGGCGGCTACATATTATGGAATAATATAAATAAGCGATCGTTGGATCCATTGCACGCAGCCCGCGCTATACACCGCGACGGAGCACCCCATCAAATTGAAACCAGTGGCTTGGAAGATAAATATAGACAAAAGGAACCTCTCCCAACTATCGATCAAAGCCAAGTTGTGACTAATCAAACTGCTAAATTAAGCCCCCGCAAAATCAGGGCCGACTCTCAAATCAAATCTGATAATAAAAATAAGAAAATTAAGCCGGCTTCTGGAACCAACGATATACGAGAGGAGATACTATCAACAGAAAAAGCGCCTGCCGAAAAAACCTATTATGGCAAATATACAACTAATAAAAAAAAGAAGCGTGCATACAATTCAAAAATAGAACACAAGGTTATATCCCAAACAGCCAAAATAATTGGTCCTGAGACGAGTCACGAGATTAGCGAGCTTATTATCAAGGCTACTGCGGACAGCTGGGTCGAAATTAGTACATCAACTTCTGACGTACTGGTAAGTCGCGTTATGGCTGCGGGGGAACTAGTCACAATCTCAGATAACAGGGATTTGTATCTAAGTACGGGTAATATAAATGCGTTGGTAATAGAATTCAATGGAACAGTAATCGAAGGCTTTGATAGAAGCGATAGAATCGTCAAAAACATCTCTTTGAACCTCCATAGACCCTAAGTTTATTATAAGAAAAGTTTCTAAGTGGATAATCAAATGAGCACGGCTATATACCAAAAAATAACTCGGAAATTGACACGTAAGATAATGGTTGGTTCAGTACCCGTCGGCGGTGGCGCACCAATATCTGTGCAAACTATGACGAATACGCCTACCTCCAATTCAAAAGCAACACTTACACAAATCATGCAATGTATTTCGGCTGGTGCCGACATCATTAGGGTCTCATGCCCAGATCAAGATTCAACAACCAGTTTAAAAGAAATCACCCGCACATCTCCGGTGCCGATTGTAGCCGATATACATTTTCATTATCGGCGAGCGATCGAAGCCGCCGAGGCAGGTGCCGCCTGTCTAAGAATAAATCCTGGCAATATTGGAAACTCTCAGAGAGTACGTGAAGTAATTAAAGCAGCACAGGATAATGGTTGTTCGATGAGAATTGGGGTTAATGCAGGTAGTTTGGAAAAGTACCTTTTGGAGAAATATGGTGAACCTTGCCCCGAAGCCATGGTTGAAAGCGCATTAGGTCATGCCCAACTGCTTGAAGATAATGATTTCTTCAACTTCAAGATTAGTGTCAAAGCCTCCAATATTTTTTTGGCGACCGCCGCATACCAACAACTATCTGAAAAAATAGATTATCCGCTCCATCTAGGAATAACAGAAGCAGGTGCTTTCAGAACTGGCACGATAAAGTCGGCCATAGGGATGGGTATGTTACTTTGGAGTGGAATCGGCGATACAATAAGGGTATCCCTGTCGGATGATCCCGTAGAGGAAGTTCGAGCAGGATTCGACATCTTAAAGTCACTGAACCTAAGGCATCGCGGCGTAAACGTTATTTCATGCCCTTCATGTGCCCGTCAACAATTCGATGTTATCGAGACCGTTAAGGTTCTAGAAGATCGTTTATCCCATATAACAACGCCCTTAACATTATCAATTATCGGATGCGTCGTTAATGGTCCTGGTGAAGCCCGTAGCACTGACATTGGATTAACGGGTGGAGGCAAGGATACACACCAGGTTTATTTATCAGGCGTCCCCAGCCATCGTTTGAAAGATGAAAATATTGTTGAACACATAGTGAAGCTCGTAGAGCAACATGCCGCAGAATTAAAACCTGAGGAAGATGAGAATGGCGCTGATTCATTAGATACTCAAGAAAAAGGACAGGCGTTCCGAAATGCCGCGCCCTCGATATGAGCTATCAAGCCAACAGATTACCTATAGACCGCTTTAATCAGTTTCGCGTAGTGGGATTAAACTACGGCTCCTGTCCAGCGCCAGTCCGTGAAGCTTTATTTTTGAAAGATGACGACTTACCTGATTTTTTAGAATCTTTACAGTTAGTCAGCCGTATCAACGCCTATGCAATCTCAACCTGCGACAGAATAGAAGTTTATTATCTAAATAACCAGGCTGGTACGTTCAAGACTCTGATTCTTGAATCATTAGCTGAGCCAACTAATATCAAGGCCCAATATCTAAAAACACTGGCATATGAACACGAAGGTGTAGCTGCTCTGAGGCATTTTTTTCGGGTCACTTCCGCTCTCGATAGTCATGTGGTTGGAGAGCCGCAAATACTCGGGCAGATCCGTATTAGTCACCGCATTGCTAAAGCAGTCACTACCATTGACCCTCTACTCGATCAGATATTCGAACATGCTTATCTAACCGCTAAGAGAGTACGTACAGAAACCGAAATATCGGAGGGACCTACTTCATTAGGCGCTGCTGCTGTAAGAATAGCCAGAGATATTTTTGCAGACTTATCCCAGTGCGTTGCCGGAATCGTTGGAACAGAGGAAATGGCAGCATTTTTGGAAGAACAGTTCAAAAAAGCTGGCATGAATAACTTTATATATTCAAAAAAATATCTGATGGTTTCGAACAGATCAAAAACAACGGCGACTCCAGGTTACTGCAGAGCGGTAAGCGAAATACTTTCCGCTGCCGATATAGCACTCGCATGCAATAGTCCTTCAGGCTACGCGTTAACAAAGGATATGGTTAAATCGGCTATAAAATCGAGAAAGCATCGGCCCATTTTTATTATTGACTTGGGAGTTCCGAGAGCAGTTGAACCTTCCATCGCGCAGCTTAGCGAAGCATTCGTTTATGACTTGGATGACCTAGAGCAGTTAGCAGTTGAAGGCATGACCAAACGTCGATCAGCCATGGCTGCTGCCGAAGAAATAGTGGAACACGAGTTAACGTCATTTATGAAAAAGTTCGCCCAACGAGATGTCGGCTCGTTTGTAAGTGAAATACGTGATGCCCTAGAAGTCCAACTTTTAGATGTCTTACGTGACAAACCACATTTAAGTGCTGAGAAAGCTAGCTACTTGCTTCTCAATAAATTTCTTCATCAACCTACAACGCAGCTAAAAGAGCTATCTGCGGAAAACAAATTGGACACTGAAACAGAACGATTAATCCGTAGGCTATTTATTCCTGAACGCGGCGCGAAGGAGGATCTCAGTGAGCTTTGAAGAAAATTTAGAACGCGTTTCCTCTCGGCATCGTGAAATTGAGCTAATTCTCTCGTCTTCTCAAAACCTGGGAGCAGAGGAGATAACAAACCTTTCTATAGAGTTGTCTGAATTGGCACCTATCGCAGAAAAAATAAATGAAGTGAACGGACTGCAAAAAGAGTTGTATGAGATAACAATATTAGCCAAAGAAAATGAGGCGGACGAAGATTTTCTTTCGCTAGCCCAAAGTGAAATTGGCGTATTATCAGAAAAACTACTTGTGCTTCAACAAGAATTAGAACAGCTTTTACTTCCCAAAGACGAAATGGATGAAAAGAACGCTATCATAGAAGTAAGAGCTGGTACTGGAGGAGATGAAGCAGCTCTCTTCGCGGCAGATCTATTTTCAATGTATCAAAAATACGCCGCTATTAAGGGCTGGAAGTTCGAGGTTATGGACGTATCGGAAACAGACATAGGGGGGTATCGAGAAGCAATAGCATCTATAACAGGCCGCTCCGTATTTGCTAGACTGAAATTCGAATCAGGAGTCCATCGCGTACAACGAATACCATCTACAGAATCGGGCGGGCGAATACATACTTCAGCGGCGACTGTAGCCGTTTTGCCCGAAGCTAAAGAAGTAGATATTCACATTGATGATAAGGACCTCCGGATCGACATCTTCCGAGCAAGTGGTCCTGGCGGACAATCAGTTAATACTACTGACAGCGCAGTCAGAATAACTCACCTACCAACAGGAATAGTTGTCTCCCAGCAAGACGAAAAATCTCAACATAAAAACAAAGTTAAAGGGATGAAAATTTTACGCGCAAGAATTTTTGATATGGAGAGAACCCGACAGCATGAGCGACGTGCCGCTGATCGTCGGGAACAGGTTGGAACTGGCGATCGATCCGAGAGAATACGGACATACAATTTCCCACAAGGTCGGGTCACAGATCACCGGATAAATCTTACTTTATATAAAATCGAAAAAGTTATAGTAGGTGAGTCTCTTGACGAAATAATTGACAACCTTACAACGACTGAAGAAGCTGCTCGCCTAGCAACAATGACGTAAAAAATTATGAGGGACAGTTTTCAAAACTCATGGCCAGCTAGTAATTGTAAAATAGGTGACGCTTTGAGTGCAGCAACAAAACAAATGCGGTCGGCCGGAATACCCGACCCTATAAACGATTCTCGAATCCTTTTAGGATATAGCCTCGCCCTTAAGGATGAACGATTTTACGGTCTAGAAAATACTGCCATCACGCCCAAACAACTGGCATGCTACCAAGTCAATATAGAACGGCGATGTAATCGAGAACCGACATCTAGAATAATAGGCCGACGAGCTTTTTGGAGCTTAAATCTGAAACTGACCCCGCAAGCGCTGGACCCGCGACCAGATAGCGAAACGCTCATAGAAAGCATGTTGAGGCATTTCCCCGATAGGAATATGCCTTTAAAAATGTTAGACCTCGGAACTGGAACTGGCTGTTTATTACTTTCCGCCTTATATGAATTTCCCCATTCCACGGGCGTTGGGATTGACGTCGATATAGCATGCGTTCTACTAGGGCAAGAGAATGCTGTAAGACATGGATTAGAGAAAAGGGCTATTTTCAAGGTAGGCAATTGGTACGCAAAAATTAACAGTAAATTTGACGTAATTTTGTGCAACCCGCCTTATGTACCAACCAATCACATCAGCAAATTGCAACCAGAGGTATTTAAGTTTGAGCCATATATTGCATTAGATGGTGGTCCGGATGGTCTTGACTGCTATCGAAGTTTAGCTCCAGGCCTTGCAGACCTGTTAGCCCCGGACGGTTTGATTTTTATGGAAATTGGCTTTGACCAAAAATTTACAGTCACAGAAATTATGGAAAAGTATACGTTAAAAGTGAATGCGATAGAAAAAGATTTAGCGGCTCACGATAGATGTTTAATTTTATCTTACAAACAGTGTTGACCTGGCGACGAAATTACGCTTTGATTCGAAGAGATGGCCGTTTATGATGCGGTCGCTAGCGAAGGTTGTTGCAGAACAACGCGCTGGTTTTTTAGTTCAGGCCAAATAATGGATTACCAGTTTTAGGCGCTGGACGATGGTGTTTTTTGATAATCGTGGGCATAAAAGCTCAGTACTTTTTTGTAAATAATAGAAATGGTCAGTGATGAGACAAGGGTCGCACTCAAAACGTAGTCGAGGTCGAGGTGGAAATAGGCGGTCAGGAACCCCCAACCGCAATCACACTTTTGACAGCAATGGTCCAGATATAAGAATTAGGGGGAATGCCCATCAGGTCCACGAAAAATATATTAATTTGGCTCGGGAAGCATCAACTAATGGTGAAGTTGTTCTAGCAGAAAGTTATTTTCAACACGCCGAGCACTACTACCGCATCCTGAGCGCATTCACGGATGAGACCAACGCCGACAATAATAAAAATCGATCGAACTCGGCTTCACAGCAGTCGCACAACCATAGCGCAACCCAAGTCACTCAACCTTCACCTAATATGGAATCAAAAATAGAACCCAAACAAGACACACATCGAGAACAGCTTGAACATGGGCATTCGAAAGAGAATGAAGCGGAAGTTGCTTCCGAAAACTCTGAACATAGAGACAAAATGGCAAGTCAAATGCAGGAGCCTGAAACAAATGCTGTTAAAGATCATCCTACCCTAGCGCTTCGAAGCGATGAACGCCTGAATGAATATGCTGAAGATAATCCTTCGGCGGAGGATGTCGAAAAAACACACACGCTAAAATTAGAAAATGGCGCAGACGTGGAACAAAAAAAAGTGGAACAAGTGAAACCACGTAGACGTCGGAGTCCTCGCTCTATTCCGGAAGGTAATTTTCCTACTGAGTGATGTGAGTTTTCCATCGCCTTACCTTACCGACCAATCTTCAATCAATTCACGAAATCAATTGTCGTTCTAAAGGCAATATTTCGGCGATCTTATCCAGTTCTGAAAAAGATATTTTAACAGGTATCTTGAGATTTTTTTCATGTGAATCTTGCTTAAACATTTTTGCTCCCCATATAGAAGCCATGGCAATAAGAGACCGCAGAATCTAGGACACAATGGAAGAGGATAGATCCACTGGCCGTGAACAAACTGGACTATCTAGGAGTTAAATAGAAAGTAGATATGGAAATATTCACCGATAAAGCCAAATTTTTGCTTTCCGAGGCTGAACACCTCGCGTTGGCAAACAAGAACCAACAATTGGCGGTAGAACACCTGCTTATAGCATTATTGAAAGATAAAGACGCCCTCTGTTTGAAACTCATTGAGCGAGCTGGAGGTCAATCAGACAATATCTTTAAAGAAATAAATAATGAACTCCGAAGGATACCTAAAGTCGATAATTCAGCAGGTCCAAACATCGTTCCTACCGAGTCTTTCAAAAAAACGCTGCTCGAAGCTAAAAATATCCGCAATAACTTTCAACATAAATTTATTTCTGCAGAAGATTTGCTATCTGCAATAGTTAATGAAGGAGATACTCCATCAGCGAAGATTTTGGCTAAAAATGGTGTATCAACCAGTAAGCTCGCATCCGAGGTGGAGAAATTACGCGGTGGTAAACACGTTAACACCGCTGTAGTTGAAACAACATACGAAATCTTAACTAAATACACTAAAAATTTAACAGAAGCCGCCATTGAAGGAAAATTAGATCCGGTTATTGGGCGCGACGAAGAAATCAGAAGAACCATCCAGGTAATCTCCCGCAGAACTAAAAATAATCCCGTCCTGATAGGTGAACCGGGAGTTGGAAAAACTGCAATTGCAGAAGGTTTGGCCTTGAGAATAATTAATGGGGACATCCCCGAAAACCTCAAAGACAAGACTCTTTTGAGTTTAGATCTCGGGTTACTAATTGCTGGAACTAAATTCAGAGGTGAATTTGAAGAAAGGTTGAAGGCACTAATACATGAAATAAATCAGTCGCGTGGTGAAATCATCCTATTCATCGATGAACTTCACACATTAGTGGGAGCCGGGGCCGCCGATGGAGCCATGGATGCATCTAATATGCTTAAACCAGCCCTAGCCCGGGGCACACTCCATTGTATAGGTGCCACCACACTTGATGAATACCGCAAGCACATTGAAAAAGATGCAGCTCTCGCCCGGCGTTTTCAGCCAGTTTTAGTCGAAGAGCCAGATGCTCCC
This sequence comes from uncultured Nisaea sp., assembly GCA_964342575.1. Taxonomy (GTDB): domain Bacteria; phylum Pseudomonadota; class Alphaproteobacteria; order Thalassobaculales; family Thalassobaculaceae. Next base: position 13,893 of record CAYFGZ010000027.1, read on the forward strand.
GAAACGATTTCGATACTTCGAGGCCTAAAAGAAAAATATGAACTGCATCACGGTGTTCGAATATTGGATAATGCTCTTGTCACTGCCGTCAATCTTTCTAAGCGCTATATCTCGGACCGATTTCTACCGGATAAAGCTATTGATCTTATCGATGAAGCTGCCGCAAGCAGAAGAATGGAGATAGATTCCAAGCCCGGCCATATAGAAGAGCTGGATAGAAAAATAGTCCAACTGCGCATAGAACAGGAAGCAATTAAAAAAGACGCCGATCCTGACAACGCGGAACGATTAGAAATCTTGGGGCAGGAGTTGTTGACACTACAGAAAAAATCTAAGCGGTTAACCGAACACTGGAAGTTTGAAAAGAAAATTGTGGACGAAATACGTATACTTCAGGAAAGGCTTGATGAAACTCGCCATGAATTAGATGTTTCTCAACGCAACAGCGATTATGAAAGGGCTAGCGAATTTCTCTACTCTATTATACCCAATTTAGAGCACCAACTTAAATCACTGGAAGAAACTTCAGAACAAACAATGGTTAAAGAAGAAGTCACGTCGGAAGATATTGCATCAATTGTATCAAGGTGGACCGGAGTTCCGGCCTCCAACATGATGGTTGAAGAACAGAAAAAACTTTTAAAGATGGAAGAGAAACTTGGCGATAATGTAATAGGACAATCTAGAGCCATAAATTCGATCGCAGATGCGGTAAGACGCTCGCGGACCGGCCTCCAAGATCCAAGCAAACCAATAGGCTCTTTTCTATTTTTAGGCCCAACCGGCGTTGGAAAAACAGAGCTGAGTAAAGCGGTAGCAAGTTTTCTATTCGATAATCCAGACGCCATGGTAAGAACTGATATGTCCGAGTTCATGGAAAAGCACAGTGTCGCACGGTTAGTGGGTGCACCTCCAGGCTATGTGGGATTCGAGGAAGGAGGAGTGCTAACAGAGGCCGTGCGACGGCGCCCTTATCAAGTGTTACTTTTTGATGAAATAGAAAAGGCACATCCAGAAGTCTTAAATTTATTATTGCAGCTTTTAGATGAAGGACGTCTCACCGATGGACATGGCCGTACCGTTGATTTTAGAAACACGATAATCATACTCACATCTAACCTAGGGGCTGAATATCTGTCGTCAGACGAAATGAGTGACCCAAATTATTCCCCAGAGGCACAGGTTCTTGAGGCTGTTCGACATTATTTACGTCCAGAATTTATCAATAGGCTGGACGATATAATTATTTTTAATAGATTGAACGCGCATGATATGGATCGAATAGTCGATATTCAAATTCGCCAGTTGCAAGATTTGTTGTCGGAAAAGAAAATAAAAATAAACTTAGATAGTAGTTCCAGATCCTGGCTTTCCACTGCGGGATACGATCCTATTTATGGCGCGCGCCCGTTAAAACGGGTCATGCAAATCAATCTCCATAATCCCTTGGCAAAACATATACTAGAGGGCAAAATTTGTGAGGAAGATAACGTCTCTATAACAGTTGCAAATGATAAGTTATTAATTAATCAAAATAGTAGGCTTGAAAAATGAGTTATTTACTGTGCCATATTATCCGTAGTCGATACAGACATACGACTGGTGTAATCCCAACTCATCAAACGGACTGGTTTGATAAAAATTATTACCTCTTTGTCCGCGCCGTCTAACAGCCAGCGACGAAATTGAGTATTTTCAGCTCCCAAAAAACGATCATGCAATCGTCCCAGGATTCTTCCAGTTGGGTCATTATATAGACTGACGTCTCCCTGTCCCCTTACACCGCTATAAGGAGGGGTATCTCCCGATACTTCAAAAGCACATCGGCAGTCTTTAGAGAGTAGTGAAATAATTCTAGAGTGAGACCGACTAGCGCAGATAAGGCACCCGGATTCGAAGTAAAACCAAAGCGATACCAATACCGGCCACCCACTTTCCGAAACGGCCGCCAACTTCATTGGAACAAAAGTTTTCTTTAAATAATCGGCAATTTCGACAGCGCCCCATGGGCCACTATAATGTACTTCCCGCATCACAAAAATTCCTTTTTAAACCTAATATTGCCCACAAAGCCGAAACGACTTACAAATACTTTACTCACCGGTGTAGAATATACTTGTATAGTTTCAACCTTAACTGCAGGGGGCACATATGCACGCTAATGGGACACCTAATGCTGCTATTGCCTACTCTATATGAAATGAAGTGTGATGCAACTGCCCTACATACAGACAGTGAATGATGCTAAATCATTATTGCGGCAAACGAGTTCTTCACATGCCAAAGTCGGAATTACGGACTTAGATGGCATACTAAGAGGCAAATATATGGCACGCGAAAAACTAATATCAGCCTTAGAAAAAGGGTTTGGGTTTTGCGATGTAATCCTAGGCTGGGATTCCAATGACCAGTTATATGATAACAGCAGTTACACTGGCTGGCACACAGGATATCCCGATGCTCTAGTGTATCCTATTCCAGAAACATGTCGCCGCATCCCTTGGGAAAATGAAATGCCATTCTTTCTGTCCGAATTTTCGGGAAAAGCTAGAGAGTTGTGCCCCAGAAATATACTAAAATGTGTAATTGAAAGAGCCAAGAACATGGGGATCTACGCGCAAGCAGCAGCTGAATATGAATTTTTCCTATTCAATGAGACGCCAGAAACAGTACGAGCCAAGAATTATACTAATTTGACTCCGTTTACACCTGGTAACTTCGGTTATTCCATAATCAGAAATTCGGCAGAATCTGAATTTCACAATGATTTTCTTACAATGTGCGAAACCATGAACTTCCCACTAGAGGGCTATCATACAGAGACTGGGCCAGGTGTAATAGAAGCCGCTATCGGCGTAGATGAGATACTTTCGGCAGCAGACAAAGCTATCTTGTTTAAAACGTTCGCAAAAATATTTGCCCAACGCAAGGATCTAATGGCAACTTTCATGGCAAAATGGTCGATGGACTATCCGGGACAGTCAGGTCATATCCATATTTCATTAAAAAATGAGAGGGGTGAATATGTCTTTTATGATCCCACCAAACCTGACGCAATGAGTGATACAATGAGATGGTTCCTTGGGGGACAACAAATGCTAATGCCGGATCTAATGGCAATGGTTGCACCAACAATTAATTCATATTGTCGATTAATTCCAGGATACTGGGCTCCAGTAGATAATAGCTGGGGGATAGACAACCGAACTTCATCACTCCGAGTAATTTTAGGCTCTTCCTCAACTCAACGGATTGAATATAGATTGGGTTCGGCCGATGCAAACCCCTATCTAGCTATGGCTGCAGCTTTTGGCTCGGGTTTATGGGGTATAGAAAATAAAATCGAACCCACGAGCTCTGTCACAGGGAATAGTTATGAAGACTCTCGGTCATCGCCCTCAAAACTTCCCTACAACTTAAGTGACGCAGCCAAACGCCTAAGATCCTCTGCAACCGCAAAGACCCTCTTTGGCGACACATTTATCGAACACTTTGCCTCGACGCGAGAATGGGAAGATATTGAGTACCGTCGACAAGTAACTGACTGGCAATTGCAACGGTATTTCGAAATAATATAGTTTCCAAAAAACTTGGAGAATAACATCTACATCATTTCGATTTCAAAAAAAAATTTTGAACGAATAAACGCTTAATGCGATAATTAACAAGATAACCTAGACTAACCGCTCTCTAACAATCCCGCTAGCTTTTGAAAAATCCATCCTACCCGGATATTTTTCTTTAAGAAGTGCCATGGCCTTCCCCATATCCTTTATAGTTTTCGCTCCAACTTCTTCTAGTGCATCCCGGATAACAGCTTCGAACTCTTCACCCTCGATCTGGCTGGGCGTAAATCTCCGAATAACTGTAATTTCTGCCTGCTCACGTTCAGCAAGATCCAGACGTCCGCCTTCTTCATATAATCGGCTAGATTCGTTCCGCTGCTTCACCATTGTTTGCAATAACCCGAGCACTTGGTCTTCAGTTATTCCATCAGCGTTTCCCCCTGCCCGAGCAGAAATATCCTGGTCTTTTATAGCCGCCAGGATAAGGCGAATCGTACCCAAAGCGCACTTATCCTTTGTCCTCATCGCCGTTTTAAGGGCCTCACTTAGATCATTACGCAGCAACTTTTTCACATTCCAGTCATTTTTAAGATAACTTTTTTTGAGATACAGCCTACTAAATGGTGAATTGTAACAAAAAGGCAAGTTTTTTATTTAAGATGTTTGATATAAGGGTTTGACAGTGAATATAAGGGTTGACCACAATGTCGGCATCTCGTATCCAACCGGGCCATCTTTTTTCAAGGAATTTGTACTGATGACGGACGCAACCGCGACCGAACCTTGCAACCAACCAACGGTAGAGCGACCAAAGGGATCAACTGCTGTTTTAGTACTTTCAGATGGCACAGTGTTTTGGGGATACGGCATAGGAAAAGAAGCTACAGTTGTCGGAGAAATCTGCTTCAACACCTCAATGACTGGATATCAAGAGATAATCACAGATCCTTCATATGCTGGCCAAATAATCACATTCACTTTTCCTCATATTGGGAATGTTGGAACAAATACAAATGATCATGAGTGCGAGAACTCATTCGCCCGCGGAATCATAATAAGGGCTGATGTTACTTCTCCTTCAAACTACCGAGCCACCAAGCACTTCAGCGAATGGTTAACGGCAGTAAATTTAACGGGAATATCGGGAATTGATACTCGAAGTCTAACCCGTCGCATTAGAATAAACGGAGCGATTAATGGCGCCATCGCTTATTCGGGAAATGGCGACTTCAATTTGCGATCTCTCCATAGAAAGGCAAATGATTGTCCAAGCCTAGCCGGCATGGACTTAGCATCCAAAGTCTCGTGCGATGATACTTTCATCTGGTCAACAGGACTTTGGAACTTCGGGAACAGTGCTTCGATTGATGGCTTTATGCCTCCCCCTCCTTCATTACACCATATAGTCGCCATCGATTACGGGACAAAATACAATATTCTGCGGAATCTTAGAAACCTTGGAGCTGAAGTAACTGTGGTACCAGCTTTTACAAGCGCAGAAACTATACTTGCGTTAAACCCCGACGGCATTTTTCTCTCAAACGGTCCCGGAGACCCGGCAGCGACTGGATCGTTCGCAGTCCCAATAATAAAAGAGTTACTGAGAAGCGGAAAGCCTATTTTTGGTATTTGCCTGGGTCATCAAATGTTGGCCTTAGCCCTAGGAGCCAAGACTGAGAAAATGAAAAACGGACATCGCGGCGGCAATCATCCTGTCAAACATGTCGTTTCAGAAAAAATAGAGATTACCAGTCAAAATCACGGATTTGTTGTTTCTGAGAACACCTTACCGAAATCAACCAAAATAACTCATCGTTCTCTTTTTGATGGCTCTATTGAGGGTTTTGAAATAGAGGAAAGAGGGGTGTTTTCGGTACAGTATCATCCAGAAGCTTCTCCAGGGCCCACCGAAAGCGATTATTTGTTTAGGGCATTTTTGGAATTGATCCAGAAAATGAAGAAGATGGACCATGCCTAGACGATCTGATATTTCATCAATTATGATAATTGGCGCAGGCCCAATTGTAATTGGACAGGCTTGTGAATTTGATTACTCGGGAACCCAAGCGTGCAAAGCGCTAAAAGAAGAGGGCTATAGAATAATATTAGTCAACTCTAATCCTGCTACAATCATGACGGACCCAGGCCTTGCCGATGTCACATATGTCGAACCAATAACCTGTGATGCCGTGGCACGTATTTTAGAACAAGAGAAACCGGAGGCACTCCTTCCCACGATGGGAGGGCAAACAGCTCTTAATACTTCCCTTGAACTTGCTAAGAATGGAACCCTTTCCCGGTTCAATGTTGAATTAATAGGAGCCAATCTGGAGGCCATTGAAAAAGCGGAAGATCGATTACTTTTCCGAACAGCAATGGAAAAAATAGGATTAGAATCTCCTGTATCACACTTGGTTTCAACTGAAGAGGAGGGTGAAAATGCTCTAAACGCAATTGGTTTACCAGCCATCATCAGGCCATCATTTACGCTAGCGGGAACAGGCGGGGGAGTAGCATATAACATAAGTGAATTTAGAGAAATTATTCGCAATGGCCTTAGACTATCCCCGGTGGGAACAGTATTAATTGAAGAGTCCGTTCTCGGTTGGAAAGAATTTGAAATGGAGGTAGTCAGGGACAAAAATGACAACTGCATTATTATATGTTCGATAGAAAACGTAGATCCAATGGGCATCCATACCGGAGATTCGATAACTATCGCGCCAGCACTTACTCTCTCCGACAAAGAATACCAGAAAATGAGAACCTCCTCGATCGCAGTACTCCGAGAAATTGGGGTTGACACTGGAGGTTCTAACGTGCAGTTCGCCGTCAATCCAGATACCGGGCGTCAAGTCGTCATCGAGATGAACCCACGTGTGTCAAGATCTTCTGCTTTGGCATCAAAAGCCACTGGCTTCCCAATCGCAAAAATAGCAGCAAAGCTTGCTGTAGGCTACACTTTAGACGAGCTAAGCAACGACATCACGGAGGCTACTCCGGCCAGTTTTGAGCCCACGATTGATTACATTGTCACCAAAATTCCTAGATTTACGTTCGAAAAGTTTGCCGGAGCAGAGCCAACGTTGAGTACGTCTATGAAGTCTGTTGGCGAGGCCATGGCAATTGGTAGAACTTTTTCGGAATCTCTTCTAAAAGCTATCACTTCCATGGAAACAGGATTAACCGGATTTGACGAAATAGATTTACCAGGAGTCACCAGCTCCACGATCGATAAAAGCTCTATTATAGCCGCCCTATCAGAACCCGTTCCAGATAGATTACTAAGAGTAGCGCAGGCATTTAGATCAGGTTTGACTTTAGACGATATTTACAACGCTTGTTCTATAGACCGTTGGTTCCTTAAACAAGTGAAGCACATTGTAGAGATAGAGAACGATATCAGAAATCGCGGCCTACCGACAGATAAGCAAGAGCTTTTTAAATTAAAGAAAATAGGTTTTTCCGACGCACGACTCGCCAAGCTGAGCCAAAAAACCGAGGGTGAAGTGGCTGATTTGCGAAAAACGCTGAGTATTCATCCTGTTTTTAAACGTGTTGATACATGTGCTGCCGAATTTCCCGCAAATACTCCCTATATGTATTCATGTTATGAAGGAGATGGCCTAAATGAAGCGGAATGTGAGGCTGATCCTACAGACAAAGTCAAAGTCATTATATTGGGCGGAGGGCCAAATAGGATAGGTCAGGGAATTGAATTTGATTACTGTTGTGTGCACGCCGCATATGCACTCTCCGAAGCTAAATATGAAACTATAATGGTTAATTGTAATCCGGAAACAGTATCTACCGACTATGACACATCGGATAGGCTATATTTTGAACCACTAACAGAAGAAAACGTAATAGAACTAATCCGAACTGAATCTGCGAGGGGAACCATAAAAGGAGTCATTGTGCAGTTAGGTGGCCAAACTCCACTGAAGCTATCGCACTCCCTTGAACAAGCCAATATACCTATTCTTGGAACATCTCCAGATGCCATTGATCTAGCCGAAGATAGAGATCGCTTTAAAGAATTACTGAATGACCTAAAATTGAAACAACCGGACAACGGCAGCGTTACATCCGCTGAGGAAGCCGAAATCATCGCAGAAAAGATTGGTTATCCGGTGGTAATAAGACCATCCTATGTTCTTGGTGGTAGAGCCATGGAAATCGTCTACGACTCTTCTTCATTACACCGGTATATGGAACAAGCGGTAGAAGAATCAGGTAAAAACCCTATTCTTATCGATCGTTTTTTGTCGAACGCAGTAGAAATCGATGTTGACTGTATCGCAGACGAAAGCAGTGTTTATATCGCAGGAATAATGGAGCATATAGAAGAAGCTGGAATTCATTCTGGTGATAGCGCTTGTTCTCTCCCTCCCCAATCTCTGGACCACGAAGTCGTCAATGAGATAAAAAAACAAACACGACTTTTAGCAAATGGACTTAAGGTCCGTGGTTTAATGAATGTACAATTTGCTGTAAAAGACCACGAAATCTTTCTTTTGGAGGTGAACCCGCGAGCAAGCCGAACGGTACCTTTCGTAGCAAAATCGACTGGTATACCGATAGCAAAAATTGCTGCGAGAGTCATGGCTGGAGAAACTCTCTCTAGTTTTCGATTAAAGGAAGACGTCCCAAAACACGTAGCGGTTAAGGAGGCTGTTTTTCCATTTGCCCGATTCCCTGGCGTCGATAGCATTCTCGGGCCAGAGATGAAATCAACTGGCGAGGTTATGGGCATCGACGTCGACTTTGCCTTAGCGTTTGCCAAAAGCCAAATAGCGGCTGGAGCCAGTCTACCCCAATATGGAACCGTATTCATATCTGTTCGCGATGCAGACAAACCAATGATTATTTCTTTATCTAACGAACTTCAGGCGATGGGCTTCTCATTGTTGGCAACATCGGGTACCGCCCTAGCAATGAAGAAAGCGGGGCTAACCGTGGAAAGAACAAAAAAGGTGCTAGAGGGACGACCGCATATCGTTGACAATATGATTTCAGGGCATATAGATTTAGTAATTAACACTACTGAAGGGGCTCAAGCGATCACCGATAGCTTTAGTTTGAGGCGAACGGCGTTGACGCACAATATTCCATACTACACCACAGTAGAAGGAGCCAGAGCAGCTGTTAAAGCTATAGGTGCGATTCGTAGCGGCCCCCTTGAAGTTGCACCTTTGCAATCATATTTAAAGGGTTCGTTTTAAATATGATTGTAGTTCCAATTAACAGTCGAGTAGATTCGGATACTTAAAAATGCAAAAAATTCCAATCAGACGAGATAGCCTGGAACAGTTACAGGAAGAACTAAAACAATTAAAATCGGTTGAGAGGCCGCAAGTTATCCGGGCGATAGCAGAAGCTCGCGAGCACGGCGATCTCTCCGAGAATGCCGAATATCATGCCGCACGAGATAGGCAAAGCTTTATAGAAGGCCGAGTCGGTGAGCTGGAAGACGTTATAAGTCGAGCGGAAGTCATCGACCCCTCGATGATAGACGGTAAAACTGTAACATTTGGAACGACCATAATTGTTGCGGATGAAGATACGGATGACGAAACGACTTTTGCAATTGTAGGACCTTATGAAGCGGATATATCAAAAAGCTGGATATCAACTTCATCACCTATCGGCAGGGCGCTTATAGGAAAACGAGTGGGCGACTCGGTCGAGGTTACAACACCCCGAGGTGGAAAAAGCTACGAAATCCTGAATATCAAGGTTACTTAACCAGGAACTCCTTCGGTTATGACGTCAAATTGTTAAAAAGTCTCTATTTGGTAGAATGAGTATCTAACTCTCAGCAATTTCTTGAGTTTGTTTATCACCAATAGGAACTCCAGGCTTATATTTCTTTGTACGAAATGCCAAAGCAGTTTTTACATTAGAGACATTGGGTGCAGGAGTTAGTTTAGTTGTTAAAAACCGTTGAAATGTATCCCAATCCTGCGAAACAATCTTTAGCAAAAAATCTGTCTCACCTGATAACATATGGCACTCTCTTACCTCATCCCATCCTTCTATCATTTTTTCGAAAGCAACCAAATCATTCTCGGCCTGACTTGATAGCCCCACAAATGCAAAAATGATTACGGAAAAACCTAATTTTTCGGGGTTCAAGTCCGCATGATAACCACGTATAAATCCGTCTCTCTCTAACGCTCTGACTCGCCGTAAACATGGTGGTGCGGAAATACCGGCTCGCTCAGCAAGCTCCACGTTGGTCATTCTGCCATCTCTCTGAAGATCGCGCAGTATTCTCTTATCAATTCTATCCAATTTGACACGCTGCATAGAATTCGTTTCTCCAGTAGAGCTTTCAGATAGGTTCCGTCCACAACAAGTCAGAAAAGTAATATGACCTCAAAAACAATTTGACGCAAGATTATTGCGTGAAGTTATTGTAGCTAAGACGACTCGTTAGCTTATAATCGACCAAATAACTAAGATGAAGTCAAATCGAGGAAGCAAATGATGGAAGAACCCCAAAATATTTGCTGGATACTTTCCGACGGAACAGTAGGGATGGAAGTTCAAGCAGTGGCTCTCGCTAAAGCCATGTCGCTAAACTACATTATTAAATCCATCACACCGTCAAATATTTTGCGAATTTTTCCCGGATTCGGCGTGGTTCCCGGCATTTCTATCCAAAAAAAATCCCAGATGGAATTGGGTCCACCCTATCCTCGATTCCTGATAACCTGTGGCAGACGGCACGCTGGAGCAGCTATAGCACTAAAAAGAATTTCACGAAATCAAACTTATACTATCCACATTCAAGACCCACGAATCCGTCCAACTTTCTTCGATACTCTAGTAGTTCCCGAACACGATCCTACGCGCGGCGCAAATGTTATTACTTCCAAAGGCTCTTTAAATAATATAAGCGCTACAACCCTAGAAAAAGAAGGGCGGCGTTTTGCTAGTTTAACAAAATCCCTTCCCAATCGAAAAGTCGCAATAAATATAGGGGGTAGTACAAGAAACTCTACCGTTACTGCAACTCAAGCAGACAAGATAGTGGCTCAACTACGTCTACTGGCTGATCAAACTAATTGTGGTTTGATGATCACTACTTCAGCACGCACTGATAATATTCTCAAAAATGCTATATTCCGACTATCAGATCGACCCGATACCATTGTATGGAGCAACGGGGACACTAACCCTTATATTGGTTTTTTAGCGCTCGCAGATTCTATTCTTGTCACTTCAGATTCAATTAACATGATTTCTGAGGCCTGTTCAACGGGGAAACCCGTTTACGTCCTCCCTATGGGGCCTATACCTCCCAGGCGGCGCAAATTTCTACATCTAATGGAAAAAGACGGCCGCACGCGGTTTTTTGACGGCCATCTTGAGACCTGGACTTACGAACCATTAAAAGAGGCAGAGCGAATAGCCCGAGTACTCAGGCGACAACTACAGGAAAAAAATATTCTTTGACGAAAAACTTTATACGCTCAGGGGGTTGATTGGGTTCAAAATGCAACGAACATAAAACTGCAGTTACTAGAGGTTCAGCTTTCTCGTCTGTACATCACTAGGTCCGTATTTTCGATATGAACGAGTTTCAGCTCGTTTGCTAACTCATTTAGATATTCGAATACATCCGGTGCGTCTGGTTTGTAGTCGTGCCACAGAATGACCCCTGATTTGGTTAACATCGAAAACGCTTTTTGAGAATCGCTCTCAACATAGGATCTAGTATGGGCCCCATCGATAAATACAAGGTCTATAGATTCTTTCAAACCAGTTTCATCGAAACTCTTACTATCGGAAAATATTTGTCGAATTTTCTTCTCTGTTTCAAGCCCCTGATAGTAAAACTTGTCAAATTTTGCCTCTACAGCAGCTCTTTCCCGGTGACGATAATCGTCGTCTTTTGAAAAGGAAAGCTGTTCTGTCTCTTCCGGGTGAATAGTTATCGTATATACCAGAGCCTTGGCTGGAGCATTCAGAGCCATTACATGGGTAGTTTTACCACTGCAGGTTCCAAATTCAAATATTCTGTTAGAAAATTTAGCTAAGGCAGCGACAACCCAAGTTTCTCTATCCGACAAAGAGGCTTCCACTCCCTCACCACCAATGAAAAGTACCGTCGATTCTGATACAGCACCAAATGGACCCGCTGCAAAACACGGATCAACAGAATTTAGCTTTACCTTGGGGATAGGATAGGGTTTGAACGTATACGAGCGCTTATGCTGTCGTCTCAACTTCAACATGCGCCTCGTCACCAAATACAGGCCAACAAGCGCCAAAGAATTTGCAGTGATTAATAAAATAACAACCCAGTAAAACATCTATCTTTTCCAAGATTATTTTTTCGGGTGTTTCTAGAAAAACATGCGAACAGTATAATTTCTCAACCCCTATATTAACAAATAGTATTGTCATATCAGGCTTGGAGAATAGTTTCAATCAACTCAATCTTTTCTAGGAACTCAGAAGACAAATTCCACGGCAACTCTAGGACTATTGCTGTTCGGGCTTCTGGGAATCGTTTATAATAACAAGTGGCAAATTCACTTATTGATGATTAAGAGAGACAACCTCATGACAGAGTATAAAGAAAAAGTGATAATTGTAGGGTCAGGAGCCGCAGGATTGACCGCCGCCATATATACCGCTAGGGCTAACATGCGCCCATTACTAATTGCTGGTCTTCAGCCGGGTGGTCAAATGACTATAACCACCGATGTAGAAAATTACCCAGGATTCGCTGATGTTGTGCAGGGCCCTTGGCTCATGGAACAAATGGAATCCCAGGCGAAGCATGTCGGAACTCGAATCATCCAGGATATTATAACATCGATAGACACTGGTCCGCGGCCCTTCTATTTAAAGGGCGATACGGGTAACACATATTATGCAGACGCTGTCATTATCGCAACCGGGGCTCAGGCGCGTTGGCTCGGCCTAGAAAGCGAGGCTTTATTTAATGGTAAAGGTGTATCGGCTTGTGCCACATGTGATGGATTTTTCTTTAAAGAGCAAGCTGTGGTAGTTGTCGGTGGAGGAAATACGGCAGTTGAAGAGGCACTATATTTGTCTAACCTGGCATCTAAAGTAACATTAGTGCATCGAAGGGACCATCTGAGAGCAGAAAAAATTCTTCAACAACGGCTCCTCAAGAATCAAAAGATCGACATTGTTTGGAATAATATCGTTAAAGAGATATGTGGAACCAATTTTGTGGAAAGTGTAAAGACAGAAGATATAGAAACCGGTAAAATTTCTGAAATCCCGGCGGATGGCTGTTTTATAGCAATAGGGCACATTCCGGCCACCGACGTATTCAAAGGCCAAGTCGAAATGGATAAAGATGGTTACATTCTTGTGTCACCGGGATCCACTCGGACCAATAAACCAGGTCTATTTGCAGCTGGTGATTGCGTGGACCGTGTTTATCGACAAGCCGTAACGGCGGCGGGCCTAGGGTGTATGTCTGCCCTTGAAGCTGAAAAATATATAGCAGAGTTAGAAGACTAGGAACTATTAGTTAAGATACTGTCCAAAGTGGATAAGTCACGAGTTGGTTTGAGCAGGTACTCCGCTGACTGTTGGTAATCTCTGACTCGCTTAAAACAAAGGATACAAAAAATGGATTGGGATAAACTTAGAGTATTTCAAGCTGCAGCTGAAGCTGGTAGCTTCACTCACGCGGGTGAAAAATTACATCTAAGCCAATCCGCCGTCAGCAGACAAATAAGCTCTCTGGAAAATAGTTTAAATGTCGCGCTATTCCATCGACATGCAAGAGGTCTTATTCTGACAGAACAAGGAGAGGTTTTATTTTCAACAACAAAAGACGTTTTTACCAAGTTATCCACGACGGAAGCACTAATAAGCGAAGGTCGCGAACGGCCAAAAGGAAAATTAAGGATCACTACGACGGTCGCGTTTGGTTCTACGTGGCTAGCATCTCGGATAGGAAGGTTCATAGACATTTATCCTGAAGTTAACGTCACATTGTTGATAGACGATTCTGAATTAGATTTATCCATGATGGAAGCAGATGTAGCCGTGAGGCTAACACCACTCAAACAACCTGATCTCATCCAACGCCATCTGAAAACTATTCGTTTTCATTTATATGCCTCGCCAAGATATACAGAAAATAATGGTATTCCTAACTCTATAGAAGAACTAGGCGATCATAGAACGGTAATTTATGGAGAAAGTCCAAATTTGCCCTACAAAGAGGCAAATTGGTTACTAGATTTATTAATAAACCGCGCCAGGGCCACTACCCAAAAAATTGTTCGTGTAAATAACGTCTACGGTATATTTAGAGCTGTTCAGGGTGGCGTTGGCATAGCTGCCTTGCCCGATTACCTTGCAGCCGAAGACCCTAGCCTTTTGCGAATATTGCCTGATATAGAGGGGCCTGCTATACCTGCTTTTTTTGTTTATCCTGAAGAACTCAAAAGATCTAAGAGAATTTCAGTTTTGAAAGATTTTTTGATTCAAGAGGTAGCAAAAACAGCGTTTTAGTTTAATGATGCAATTTTAGAATGTTGATATTGCTTAATATGACATAGTTTTTATTAACACTTTAAGCTAAATAATCCTATCTAAGTTTATATTTCCAAAGGCTCTTCTAGTGAGAGCACCCCTGTAAAGAAAACCAGCCCTAAAACGGCTGGTTTTCCACCTTCTAATCAGTCATGAATCACGTGAGGAATAAATCTTGATGTATCTTTTGTTATAGGCGAGTGATCCTCTCTTAAACACATTCCACAAGCATTGCTTGCAACCATCCAAGAACCCACAACCGTATGGTTGGTGTCATAAATGGGTAATGGATGAAGCGCTTGAATAATATATCCTTCCTCACCATATGGACCATCTACCTTTAAATTGGCACCCTGAGTATCAAAAATTTCAACGTTGAACCCCTCTCGTGATAGTAATGGCTTTTTAACAACCCCCCTGTTCAGTCGATTTATTTTCGGATCGGTTGCGAAAAATGCTGGCAATAAATTGGGGTGATTTTCAAACATTTCCCATAACAATGGCATTAATCCTTTGTTAGATAAGATAGCTTTCCAGGCTGGCTCTATAAGTTGCAAGCCACTTTCCGGAATAGCGGCACCAAATTCGTCCTTCATCAACCATTCCCATGGATAAAGTTTGAACAGCGCTGTTATCATCTCATTTTCTAAGTCGATAAACCTTTTATCGCTATCGAGCCCGATTTCCTCTAGATACAAAAATTTGGTATCGATTCCCGCTTGAACTGCACATTCTTCGAGATATCTTACCGTGCCGACGTCCTCTTCACTCCCCCTAAAAGCTGTTAAATGCAACGAATTTTCTATACCAAAATTCCGAAAAGCTTCTACCAGATTTTCGTGTAAAGAGTTAAATTGGTCACAATTACTAGGAATAATTCCTTGCTCTATTGCCTGCTCCAACCAGACCCACTGGAACACCGCACTTTCATATAAAGCGGTCGGGGTATCAGCGTTGTATTCGAGCAACTTGGCGGGAGAAGTTCCGTTGTAAGAAAAATCAAATCTTCCATATAAGTTTTTTTCTTTATTCAACCAACTGGATCTTATGTAATCCCAGAAAAGTGGTGGTATTCTCAATTTGCTTAATATTTCCTCGTCCACAACTGCTCTATCGATAACTTCAAAACACATCTCCTCCAGTTCATTCGATGGATCCTCTATATCATCCTCTATTTGTCGCATGCTGAATCGGTAACAAGCTGTCTCGTCCCAATATGCAGCCCCGTACATCGTGTGGAAAGTAAAACCTAGTTCCTCTGCCTGCGTTTTCCAGTCCGTCCGCTCTTGAACGTTTATCCGTTGCATCTTCTTTTCTATTAACCACCAAAGCTACGAAATCCACCAAAGCTACGAAATCCACCAAAGCGACGGAAGCGTCCCATGCGTTTAAACCGTGCCATAGAGGCTTGTGCAGCAGAACCAAATCCCCCCCGTCTTATGGTGCGAGTCTTGGTAGTAGGTGCTCTAGTTAACTTACGTGCGACTCGTGTTATACCTGTTTTCCCGCCGACTTTCTGATTATCACCTGTCCTAAAGGTTTTAGAATCATCACGAGATCTATAGAGAGGTTGGGCAGCTGTTCTTCCTCTACTACCCAACATATTTCCCATCATGTACCCCATCATCATCGGCATGAATACTGAACCTCCGGAGGTAGTTCGTTGTGGAGCTATTTCACACCTTCCTGAGCCAAAGTCTAACTCGCAATCAGAAACCGTAGTATATTTTGGTGACGCTCGGATATGCTCACGCCGAGCGAATTTTTCATTGGCTTCACAGTCTTCTTTGCTGAACCCTGAATTAGCCGAACACTGCTCAACATTCTCAAATACTCCTACTTCTTGCGAATTATCACAAGCTAACAGCGTTAGTGCGCTGGCACTCATGATTGATAACTTTAAGGTACGGGTCCTTTTCATACTTGGAGACTCCATGCATCAAATTCATATATTATTATACTTTAGTCCGCCGTGAAGTTTTTGTACTCGGTTGCCCAATGAGAATTCTTCCTAATTCTTCGCATCCACTTCAACAAATTACTCTATTACAATTCTAACGACGTTTTATCAAAACCTGCTATATTTTTGTATTTATTGGATATTCGTACAAGATCTTTATGATTAATGACATCAGAAATTCTCTCAAAGGGTTGATCTCCAGTTCGATCGAATACCTCCTTAAGAATGGCATCCGGGGGAATTGTCCTATTTGCGTAAACGACTTTTCTAGTCTTTTCCCTTCTTTTTTCCTCGTATTTTTTTAAAGCTGCCGTTCCATCAATTTCAAGCGACATACTGTTTCCAAGAGCAGCGGCATCCAATATAGCCTGTCCTGCACCGTTCGAGCCTCTTGGATACATCGGATGCGCAGCATCTCCTAGAAGAGTGGCCCTTCCGCAAGTCCAGCTTTTCAATGGATCTTTGTCAACCATGGGATATTCGTAAACGAATTCTGCTGCTTGGATCATCGCCGGAATGTTCAGCCAATCAAATCGCATTTCTTGACAGGCCCACAGAAAATCTTCAAATTTTCCTGGTTGGCTCCAGTCGGCATCCGCTTTTCGCGGAGGACAGTAAAATTCACATAACCAGTTGATTATTTGATAATTATCTTTTAAATCGGCGATTGGGTAGGCTATCACTTTTCCTGTTTGCAACCACCCTGCATATATCATTGAGGCTCCTGACAGGAAGCTGGGCCATTTAGTTATCCCCCGCCACATCGTTATCCCAGAATAAATAAGTGGGTCACGCCCGGGATGTAATTTTGCTCGAACCGCTGATCTAATTCCATCACATCCCACTACAATACTCCCGTCGCAGCTAACCTTACGATGCTTTGATCCATCTATTCCAAAGTAAACCTTCACCCCCACGGCAGATTGCTCGACGTCAAGAAAGCGGTGACCCGTGATCAAAGCTTCCCCGCCCAACCTCTCTATTACCGCCTTTACCAAAATGGACTGCAGGTCTCCTCTATGTATAGAGTATTGAGGCCACTCGTAACCAGCAAAACGCCCGCGGTCCTCACAAAAAATAAGCTGCCCATACTTATTGTAAAAACGAACTTCTTTGGTTTCTATGCCATTGGTCGATATGGCCTTTTCCAATCCTAATACACAAAGTTCACGCATTGCGTGGGGAAGAAGATTTATGCCTACACCCAGCGGTTTAATATCTGGAACGGCTTCATAAATTCGACAAGGAATTCCATGACTATGAAGCTTAAGCGCCAACGTCAAACCACCTATTCCTGCACCAATAATTATGATCAACTAATTACTCCAGCTAAATCAACCATCCCATTCAGTATAACAGATACTTCGATTTAGGCAGGTAATATTTCCCTTAGATAATGATCAATTCCATGGCTAGAATCCCATTGATTTTTATAACCTAGGGAAACTTCTTCAAATCTACAATCGTCAACGTAATCAGTTCGTCTAGTGTGCAAGTGTCCAGTCACGACTACTGCCGCGTTGAAACGAATGTGCCAATTTTTTGTAATTACCGTTCCACACCAGGGTAAAAATCGCGGAAGTTTTGGAAGGTCTATTAAATCACAACGCAACGGCCAATGATTTATTAAAATAGTCTTATAATCTTTAGGAATGGATTTTAAACGTTGTTCCGCTTCTATGCACCTGGCCGAGCACCATGCCTGCCTACTCTCAAAAGGCTCATAATGAAGTAAAAGTTCGTCGCTGCATTCTGCGTGTTTCTCTCGAACCCACTGACGGACATCCTTCTGTTCTACTGAATCCGGCCGAAACGAATAATCATAAAGCAAAAATAAAGGTACAATTATATAGCTCCCCCCCTCCACACCTTCACCAAAGCCTGGCCACGTAACATATTCGTCCTCAGGGGTGATAACTCCGTAATTACTCGCCACCTGCAATAAAACTTTGTAGCGCTCCAGACCTCTTTCTTCAACGTAGCCCGGCCTTGGAACCGTCCATAGATCATGGTTCCCTGGGACCCAAATAACCTTGGAGAATCGCTTCGTTAATTCCCTTAAGGCTAATTCATGATAGTCGATTCTTTCAGCGATATCTCCGGCCACTATCAGCCAATCATCACCATGGCTCGACATTTTTATTAATGCGTCTCTATTTTCGCGTTGAGATAAATGAAGATCACTTATAGCAAGCAACCGCATCCAAATAGTTCTCTCTCTTGGAATTAAAAGAAAAATAGCCGCTACATCATACATATAGTGACGGCCCTTAGACAACATATAAAACTGAATATAGGGTTGACGACTTTTTTTGACCTAGAATGCTTGCACCCGCTGATCTAGAGGCGTAGATTTTGAGGGTTTCTAGTATCTAAACTGAGGTAAAAATGAACATACTTGCTTCTCGGCTTGACCGTATTAAACCGTCTCCGACTATAGCCATGAGTGCCAAGGCCCGCGAATTGAAGGCCGCCGGAAAAGATGTCATTGAATTGGCTGCAGGAGAACCTGACTTTGCAACCCCTCAACATATCGTTGAGGCGGCCGAGGAGGCTATGGCCCGTGGAGAGACGAAATATACTGATCCTGATGGAACACCAGCGCTAAAACAAGCAGTTTGTGATAAGTTTAAGCGAGACAATAATTTGGACTATACCACGAGTCAGGTAACCGTCGGAACCGGCGGCAAACAAGTCCTTTATAATGCTCTTATGGCGACATTGAACCCTGGAGATGAGGTGATAATCCCAGCGCCTTATTGGGTGTCCTATCCTGATATGGTATTATTAGCGGAGGGGAGCCCTATCATCGTTAAGTGTGCTGTCGAAAAAAACTTTATTCTTCAACCAGATGATCTCGAGAAAGTTATCACCCCTAAAACCAAATGGATCATTCTCAATAGCCCATCGAATCCAACCGGCTCAGGATATACATGGGATAATATGAAAGGCATTACAGACGTTCTTTTGCGACATCCTCATGTTTGGGTCATGACAGACGATATGTACGAACATCTCGTTTATGACGGATTCAAATTCTGTACGCCAGCCGAGGTAGAACCTCGGCTTTACCCGCGAACACTCACTGTAAATGGCATGTCCAAGGCATTTTGTATGACCGGCTGGAGGATAGGGTATGCCGCCGGGCCTCAAGATCTCATTTCAGCTATCAGAAAAATACAATCTCAATCAACTTCTAATCCCAGCTCTATTAGCCAAGCTGCATCGGTAGCGGCTCTAAATGGAACCATGGATTTTCTTTCAAAAAACAATGATGTCTTCAAACAACGTCGAGACTTAGTCTGCTCGATGCTAAACCAAACAAATGGAATAAGCTGCGCTACTCCTGATGGGGCTTTTTATGTATACCCTTCCTGCGCAGGGTTAATAGGCAAAACAACCCCTGGCGGCCAGGTTTTAGCTACCGATGAAGATGTCGTGGAATATCTGCTGGAAACGGAAGGAATCGCTGCGGTCCAGGGAGCAGCATTTGGCTTGAGCCCCCATTTTCGAATTTCCTACGCAACTTCCACCGAAACTTTGGAGGATGCATGCCAGCGAATTCAGAGGGCCTGTGCACTGTTGAATTAGAACATTCGCTGAGAAACAAAAATTAGTGCAATTTTGGACCCTTTAGCATATCTGCTCGCGCCACCGACTCAACCGAAAGCTCCAAACTTTCACCCTCTCTATCAATTAGCAGCGGAATCTCGACGCCCGCGGGTCCTACAGCCCACAATTTACGAAAAAAATCTGCCAATGACGTTACATGATTATTTGCTACTGCACGAATGATATCTCCTACTCGAACATCAGCCTGATGTGCTGGACCGTCTGAAGTTAGCGCCGCAACAACAACGTAACCATCAACTTCGGCTCCAAACAATCCCAACCACGGCCTGGCCTTCCTATCGGGCTTTCCCAACTGCAAAAGGTCTTGATAAATCGGCTCCAGCAGATCAATAGGAACGATCATATTACCATCAGCGGCCATATCACCAGCCGTCTCATGCTGAATAAATAGCGACCCAACTCCAACGAGCTCCCCGTTTATTCCTACGACACCTGTCCCACCCCAGTTGGGATGCGCCGGTGACGTAAATATTGCTTCATCAAGCAAATACTCCCAATAGCCCGCGAATTCCCGCACCGCAATAACCTCGGCGCTTACAGAGTTCTGACGTCCG
>CAYFGZ010000028.1:0-32994 GCA_964342575.1 uncultured Nisaea sp.
AACCATTTACCGCGGCAATTAAAGGTTTTGAAAAACCTTCTATTGTTTTCCAAGCTTTCAAGCGACTAATTTCTGCAAATGTTGGAATCCCACTATCCGGCATTTCTTTTATATCAGCACCAGCGGAAAAAGCCCTTTTATCACCAGTAAGGACAACGCATCGAGCATTCCCATCATTCTCTGCACCCTTTAATGCATCAGCTAGTTCCACTAATAATTGCTTATTTAATGCGTTCAAAGCATTTGGTCGGGCAAACCTTATGAGCATGACATGCTCGGAAGGCGATGATATTTCGATTAGTTCCATAACCTTATACCTTATTACGTGCACAACTTAATTCATTTGAATGAAAAAAAATAGCTCTCCCATAACCAACACTTATTCAGGCAAACCCAATTTTTTTCTTAGATCATGAGCCGCTCGAAATTTGAGTTTACTTTCGGCAAACGATAAATCGTAAAGTGGCGCGAACTGATTCTTTTTGTATAGCTCTGGGTCCAAAGTTTCGATCTCCTTCCCTGTTTTATTCTGAAGCCGTGAAAGTGTAGTATCAGGAGCAAGTGTGTTCGGCCCACAAAGAAAATATGGTCCAAACCCGGGTTTGTCCAATTCCAAGGCTTGACGATAGGCCAACGCTAGATCTCTCGGGTCAATATAATGCCACATAGCTCCACCTCCCGGAGGCTTATGCCCTCCTGCTACCGGTCCAGAATAGCCTTCGGGGTCAGCAGCTCGGGCTAAAACCTCTGCCTCCAAATCAGGATATAAAACAAAAACCGGCCGCATAACAACAGCTTCGAAAGCATCCCGATCAACAAAGCTCCTCGCCATTTCTTCACATATTTTTTTGCTCAAAGCGTACGGGTCTGTTGGTCGGCAGATATGCTTTTCATCTACTGGGACATAATTTGGGGGGATCATAGCTCCTGAGAGAACTGTGTAACCAATTACCGAATCGCTTGAGGTAACTATAATCCGTTTTACACCTGCTTCCTCCGCAGCCTTCAAGACATTCCAAGTCCCGGTAACATTCGTATGAATTATTTCTTCTCCCGAACCGCTCCAAATATTTGGAATGGCAGCAATTTGGACCACTGCATCCACCCCCTCACAAGCTCTTCTTACAGCGTCGATATTTAAAATAGTGTCCTGTATATGAGGCAATCCCCTGGTATCAGGTAGAATATCCAACCCCGACAGTCGACAATGCCCTGCTAACTCATCGATGACATATCCACCCATCAACCCGCCAGCACCAGTGACAAGAACCCTGTCAAACCTCATATCTCGACCCTCAACTTAATTTAAAATAAAAAAGTAAACATAGGATACAATACAAATAGTTAGATTCTTATTTACTTGTTAAAGTAATAAAAAAAAGAGCACATAGAAGCTAAAGAAATGATCTAAGTAAATGGATAGTAGGCAGTAAAAAATAAATATCTGCATGAATTGTGTATTGGAGAAACCCTAATGAGCTATGCGACAAAGATAATGACAACGCACGCTGGGAGCCTTCCGAGACCCAAAGAATTAACGAAAATTTACGCCGATCGTGCGGCCGGAAAACCCATTGACGAAGATCTCCTAGATCAAAAGGCTAAACAGGCTACTCAGTGGGTTGTTTCTAAACAGCGGGCAGTTGGTATCGACATTCCAAATAATGGCGAACAAGGTCGAGAAGCATTTTTCCTCTACATTCAGCGGCGTATGTCGGGTTTCGGCGGTCGTGGAAAAAGAAAACCGTGGGGAGACCTTTTACATTATCCAGAATTTGCGGAATACAGCAAAGCCACCTTTTCAGCAAAAACAATGGTCAGCAATCGCGAGCCGCCCGTCGCACTAAATAGAATAGCCTACATAAATCGTGAAGCCAATTTAGCCGAAATCAAAGAATTTAAAACCGCACTCAACAAGGAATGGCCCAATTGCCGAAATGCTTTTATGACAGCACCATCTCCAGGAATGCTGGCCACTGCCATGCACAATCGAGCCTACGAAACCAATGAAGAGTACTTAGATGCACTGGGTGAGGCCGTAGCTATAGAATACCGCGCAGCTGTCAACAACAACTTAATTCTGCAGATAGATGCTCCTGACCTCGCTATGGAACGACATCTAACTTTTGCTGATAAAACTCTGACAGAGTTCATAAATTTCGTAGAAAGTGTCATAGCACGAATTAATAGGGCCGTAGACGGTTTACCGCCGGAAAAAATCCGACTTCATGTTTGTTGGGGGAACTACGAGGGGCCCCATCACTTAGATGTTCCCCTGCAGGAAATACTCCCCCTCATACTTGAAGCGAACGTGTGTGGGTTTATGTTTCCCTTTGCCAACCCAAGACATCAACATGAAATTGATGTACTCAAAAACATACCTCTCAAATCGGACCAATACTTGATAGCAGGGGTAATTGATACCCTTACAAATTTTATTGAACATCCAGAAGTTGTTGCACAGCGTTTGGAGAAGGCGGTCGAAGCGGTCGGAGACCCTCGTAAAGTACAGGCTGGAACCGACTGCGGATTCGATACGGCAGCGGGCATGGGGCGCGTAACTAGGGACGTTGTATGGTCAAAATTGGCTGCCATGTGTGAGGGAGCGAACCTTGCTTCTGATCGCCTCTTTTAGTTTAATCCTGCTACTTGACCTAATATTGCGAAAGAGCTTGGCGCACGAAAGATAATAATGGAGCCTTTATTGTTATTGGAAAATACCGGAGCTAAACATTACAGAAAAGCCAATTCAAAAACAAAAATTTGTAATATGCTTCAACTCGGTAGAGAAGAAGCTATCGTTCGAACAATGCATGTCTCTGTCAAGTAATTCGAATTCCCAATCAAAGATTATTAAAGAGTGTTAATCATGTCCAAATCAATCCAAAACAAATTAAATCAAAAAGAATGGGAAATCGTTAAAAAAACGATTCCCAAACTTAGCGGGAGTAACCAAGCTGAAAATGTAAAACCCTTTCTAAATGCTATGAATATAAAAAATGGAGAAACACTGGCAACCATTGGTCTATATGTGGTAATCGATGGTAAAATCAGTTTACAATTAAACGGCAGCGAAATTGCTATTGCTGGTATATCCGATTATTTTTACGAAGAGTATCTGCTGCTGGACGATCTCAATATAGAGTTTAGTGCAAAAGCTCTTGACGATACACGTGTCGCTTTTTTATCCAAAGACAAATGGGAATGTCTTGATCCAGCAATTAAAAAAGATTGTCTATCGGCCCTATTTGGGGATCTGATCAACGTGTACCAACATGAATTTCAACAGCCCATAAACAGCTGCAACATAACTGCCGCCGCACTTAGCCTTACAGCCCTCGGCTTTCCAACGGAAGTAGATGACATTTTTAAAAGTTGCGCGTTGCCTGTTTCATATGTTGTCAACGAAGGTATGACAGTTGGCGAACTCTACGACGTTGCTTCTAGCCACATATTCGTGAAAGGTCTTCGTGATACGTTAGGAGTAGAATTATATTATTTTGATCGCGATATAGTCACAAAGGATGATCTAACCAAAGCTATAATTGAATCTGATGTGACGGGTGGCGATAACGATATTCTTGTCGCAAATTTTGGAGTGGGGATCGCTCATGGCGACCCCAAACTAAAGGGTGGACATTTTGCGCTAATCGCCAAATACAATAAAAGTACGGGTATTGTTCACATGATGGATGTTCATCCCGAAAAATACGGAAAAATATGGGTCACCTCTATAGAACAACTCTACGAAGCGATGGCCGAACACGATAGCAATGCTCACCGTGCCAGAGGCTTAATCCGGTTTATTTTAAAATCTGAGATTGATGTACGCTTGAATGCGTTGGCCAAAAACGACTGTTTCCCAGTCAATTGCACACAATATATGGATCTCACCCCGGAAAAACGGCGTCATATATTCGGTCGGGCAAGCGTGAACATGAATAGCCTCTACGTTCTCTCTATGGGACTGAGTTTTTTAGATAAACATGCGGTCGATGTTGACGAAATCCTGACTGCCGCCAACATATCTTATACCGATGCGCTATCTATAGAAACAACTGCTGAACAACTTGCCAATATTGCAAATGACTATCTAACTCACACAGACTTTTCAGAAATTGACTGCTCATATCATTGTTTTTCGCCGAGAGGTAACGAAAGCCAGGAGAATTGGTTCAAACGAAAACTTTTGGACATAGCAAACAATCCCAAAGCTCATTTTCTAGTCAATATAGACTATAACGAAGTTGTGGGTCACGACGCCATAGGGGAACTAAGTAGCGCCTATCGTGAGACCGCCCATCTCAAAGAGTTTTGGGTCGCCTGCATTGATTATTTGTACGAGACAGATGTGGTTATTTTGGCTGACATGAGTGCTGCATCATCGCAAATCTGGAGAGCGCCTCGCTCGAAATTATATCGTGGAATTCAAGAAAAAGAAACTCTGGGACTAGTCAGATTAGAAAAAACCGATCCCACTGAAAACCCTTTGGACTTCAATTATATAATTACCAATAATAAGATCGTTCTTTTCTTCAGCGAAGAAGATCCATGGTCCTATATGCTCAAAAGCGTAATGAGTAATATTGGTGTCACCGAACTGCAACTAGTCGATGTTAGCGGATTTGATCTGTACACTTTAAACCTCAAGAAAAAATTATCTATTCACAGTGGCAAGGAACGAACACCCTACTTGTATTTCAATGGTCATTGTTTAGGGGAAGTAGACGATATAATGAGTATGGTCCGTAGTGGTCAACTGCAATCGATGATCTATGCTGAGGGGTTACCAGTCTTAATGCGTAATGAAACTCCAAGCCTCGACAGCAATATTTACAGCTACCCTAAAGGCGGCCTAGTTGAGCCCCGAGATGGAAAACACAATGTGCTTCTGTGCTGCTGCGGATCGTCGGCGGCCGACAAAATTCCTGATCTGGTAGAACGATTAGTGGATGCGGGTCACAACGTAAAATTAGTTCCTACACCCTCTTCCGAAACTTTTTTTAAAGATATAGGGATGGAGCGAATACTTTCGAAAATCAAGCCTAGTGATATTTATCGTGACGATGACGAATGGAATTTTAGATACACTGAGTTCGGCATGCCTGTTCGAGCGGCCCATTTAGCATTATGCGATTGGGCCGACTGCGTAGTGGTCGCACCCATCTCTTGTAATTCCATGGGAAAAATCGCGAATGGTGTGGCCGACAACCTATTAAGCTCTGTTTTTGTCGCGTGGCAGTATCAAAGAAAACCGGTTATACTTTGCCCAGCTTGCAATACTAATATGTGGAATAATATTACAACACAAAATAACGTCACGGCGCTAAAAAGGCTTGGCGCAAATATCGAAGGCCCTCGGTCGGGCATACTTTCCAACGGTAGAATGGGAACGGGTATGATGGCCAGCGTCGACGAGATTGTTACGGCCTTAGAAGTAACATTCAAGGGATTGGACGACCACGGCCAAACTATAATGCGTTGGGGAAAAGCAGCAGCTGAATCGGATGATCCTTTAAACTGGCAACGGATTTATCGAGCTATAGATGAAGATGTAGTAGGAATTAATATTTTGGACGACGAAAACGCTGATTCACTTCTGCATTACGCCGCAGGTGGAGAAGGAAAGGTAACAGAGTCAGGGATTGAACGAGGTATACCCGATATCAAACCCATGCAAGAGTTAATAAAGAGGGGGATTAATGTGAATCTCAGGAATGATCATTATTTTTCAGCCCTACATGTTGCAATGATGAGCAATTCCATCGAAGCAGTCGAAATCCTCCTCGCTGCCGGTGCCGAGATATCGTACAGCTTAAAAGTTCTAGAAACTATGGAAACTACTGATGAAATAAAAGGGAGACTTGGCGACTGGGCCCGCCAACACAATATAAAAGCAGCCGAATCATCGATTGGCGATCACTATGGTAGATACCAAAATTCGTCAGGAGAGTTATATTTTACGTATGGAAGTCTCAAAAAAGGGTTTCCCAATCACACAGCCCATGCCGACATACTAAAAAACTTTATCGGGCCAGCAAAAACCCGCCAATCGTTCCCACTGGTTGTACCGGATGAGCCCAGCTGCAGCAACCCCAATTGCCCATATCTGCATAGAATGGCCGCTTTATTAGACGTCCGTGGGAAAGGTCACCGAATACGCGGAGAACTATACGAGATAAAAAAAGAAGACCTAGAAAAGTTGGATAAACTGGAAGGCTATATCGGACGAAATATGGAAAACAATGTGTACGTCCGAAAAAAAATAACGATACTACTCCATGATGAAATATGCGAAGCCTTCACATACTTTATAGCTGACACTGAAACACATCTAGGCCATCTTAAAGAACAGAAGGCAGAAATGATAAATGAATATAGTTTGGATATGGCAAAGGGGGAACTAAAGCCAGGTTGGGAAGGGCCGTTAGATAACTGAAATTACAAAATAAAATTGGACCGCCAGTCCTAGAAATCTCTAAAAGTTAATCCATCACAACTCCACCACCCACGTTTATAGCCGCACCAGTAATTTCACTTGCTTCTGAAGAAGCTAAAAAACTAGCTGCGTTAGCAATATCATCAGCAGTTTGAAGACGGCTTAATGGAATGTTTTCTTCTGCAAAATCGTTCCCTAAGCTAGCTGCAGAACCACCTAAATCAATCGATTTCTCTTCCCAACCTCGCCAAGCCATACCTACATCACTTATGTACCCCGGACAGATTGCGTTAACGCGAACGTGAGGCGCTAACTCGATAGCCAACGCTCTATTCATTCCTAGCACTCCTGCCTTGGTAGCACCATAAACAGATAACTCGGGCCACCCACGCTTTCCCGCCTGAGATGACATATTTATCATCACTGAGTTATTTCCCTTTTTCAAAATCGAAGCGAATGCCTGTGCGCAAAGTATAACAGCCTTCAAGTTAACATTTAAAAGAGCATCTATTTTTTCTTCCGATATTTCTTCTATAAATCCTCGCCCGCTAAGCCCCGCATTGTTTACCAAAACGTTTACCTCCCCTAGCAAATCCACAGCACTCTCCGCAAGTGATCTTACTTCCATTGAGTTTGTAACGTCACATTTTAGTGCGTAAACGTCTCCCAAGACCGCACATTCTTTCGCAGTGGCTTGGGCGAGATCGATATCTTTATCCGCTATGACTACCTTGGCACCAAATCTGAGGAAAGCCTGTACTATAGAGCGACCAATGCCGCTAGCACCTCCGGTCACAACTGCATAACGACCATCCAATCGATTAGTCATTCTACCTCCTTTAAAAAAATACCTACATTTAAATTTTGAATGAAGACTGCTGTCCTCATAAGAAAACTATGATACTTTTTAAATTCAAATATCAAGCTATCATCTTACCCGCTTTGAAAGCATCAAAATGAAGTTCGCCAAAAGAATGTCCCGTATTGCCACTTCTGCAAGCGCCCTAATGTCGCAAAAGGCACGCGAAATGAAAGCCAACGGCATCGACGTCATCGCGTTAAGCTCTGGGCAACCCGACTTTCCTACCCCCGAACACATAATTGAAGCTGCAATGCAAGCGGCTTTAAGAGGCGAAACTAAATATACTACGATAAGTGGCAGTAACGAATTAAAGGATGTTATAGTGTCAAAATTCCGAAAGGAGAATAATCTAGACTATACTCCGACTGAAATAATAATTGGCAACGGTTCAAAGCAGGTCATTTACAACGCGTTTATTGCTGGCACCGAAAATGGGGGAGAGGTCATAATGCCAGCCCCCTATTATGTTGCTTATATCGATATGATAAAGTTTTCAGGCGGAATTCCTGTAATTATTCCATGCACGGCCAAACAGAGTTTTAAGCTAACGGCGGAACAGCTTGAATCTGCAATTACACCTAATACCCAATGGTTGCTTTTAAACTCACCAAACAATCCAACAGGTGCGGTTTATACCCCGGTAGAACTACAAGAGCTGTCAGAGGTACTTTTGCGGTACCCGCATGTCAAAATTCTTATGGATGATATATACGAACACATAACATTTGATGGTCTTATCTTCACAACGTTAACTAATATCGCGCCACAGTTAAAAGAGCGTACCGTTATAGCAAACGGCGTTTCAAAATCATACGCAATGACTGGTTGGCGCGTAGGCTACGCGGCAGCTCCTTCTGAAATGATACAGCAGATGACCAAACTACAGTCGCTCGTGACTTCAGGCGCATCTTCAATTAGTCAAGCAGCTGCAATCGCAGCATTAACGGGACCACAAGACTTTATAGAGACGAGAGCTAAGTCTTTCGAAACGCGTCGCGATCTAGTCGTAAACATGATCAATCAGGCAGATGGTTTAAGTTGCCACTCTCCAAAGGGAGCTTTTTACGTGTATCCTAGCTGTGCCGGGATAATTGGAAAAAAAACCCCTTCGGGTAATATAATAGAAACCGATCGCGATTTTGTAGTATACCTTCTTGAAACGCAGAACGTAGCAACAGTGCATGGTGAAGCCTATGGACTGTCTCCTCACTTTCGCATTTCCTATGCATCTAGTTTGGATGAACTAAGAGAAGCATGCAAACGAATCCAGAGAGCTTGCTCTTCGTTAAGGTGATATCCACTGAAATAGTTATTGGATGCAAATCCAAAACCCAAAAGGAGTTGTAACAATGAGATTAGATAAAAAAGTGGCACTTATCACAGGAGCTGGAAGTGGTATAGGGCAGGCTATCTCTGTCGGATTTGCAAGTGAAGGAGCACATGTTGTATGCGCTGATAAGAATGAGGAAAGTGCCGTTAAGACAATGGAAAGTATCTTAAGTGCGGGTGGAAAAGCTATTGCAGTCCAAGCTGATGTCTCCATCCCAGGAGATTGCGAGCAACAAGTAAGAAAGACCATAAATCAATTCAAACGTCTCGATGTCTTAGTCAACAACGCTGGGGTAGGCTTTCATCGTCTCTTCACAGACACTACATTAGCGGATTGGAACAGGGTTATCGGAGTCAACCTCACGGGCAGTTTTCTAACAAGCCAAGCGGCTAGCCGAGAGATGATAAAACAAAAAAGCGGCAAGATCATTAATATAGGGTCTATCTCAGGTCAAAGAGGTGGCACCGGTCGAGCGGCCTATGGAGCCTCAAAAGCAGGTTTGATGCAATTGACACGAGTGATGGCGGTAGAACTCGCCTTTCATGGAATAGCCGTCAATGCCATAGCTCCGGGACCAATCCAAACACCTCTTACCAATCACGGACCAGAACAAAAAAAAGCCTATATTGATAGAATTCCAGTGAAAAGCTATGGGCATACAGATGCCATTACGGGAGCTGCACTTTTTTTAGCCTCAGAAGAAGCGCAGTTTATACATGGCGCTACAATCAATGTTGATGGTGGCTTCAATGCCGCCGGTTTGATTTTCAGTACTGATGAAATGCTTAGTTACGAAAGTGGTCCTGCAGACTCCTGGACTAAAACTTAATATAACAGTTAAAGGCAGTTAACAGACGTATACTACGTATTAAAGGCCCAACTCTCCGAGATTATGCGATAACCGTCAGGCTCAAGCACAATATAGGAAAACCCAGGAAAATGCAGATGCATACCCGCTATTAACATTTTTTCGCTTGAAACCATATCAAACGTCCGGCGCCTTGTAGCTATAGCAGCGTCTGGGTCCGTGTCAAATACCATGGTCACCTCGGGCCGGCGAACTTGTATATCTGGAACGTGACAAATATCTCCCCAAATTAAGAGCGATTGGCCATCCGATTCTATCAAATAACCAGTGTGCCCTGGGGTGTGTCCCGATAGATCAATCGCTGTCACGTGAGGGAAAACCTCGTCTACTGCAGGTTTAAGTCTATCCATGTACGGGGATATCTGGAACCGCGCTCCCAGAAAATATCGTTCTCTCTGGCTCTCATTAGCTTTTGCCATGGCCGAATCATCATGCCAAAAAGACACATCCCTTTCTGAAACGACAAGCTCTGCGTTCGCGAAAAATCGCTTGCCACCTGCACCTGTCAATCCATTCGAATGATCTGGATGCATATGTGTCAATAGAATAGCATCTACATCGTCGCTAGAAACATCTAACGAGGAAAGGAAATCAGGCATTTTTCCCAACGTCGGCCCCATAGTATCGCCCGAACCTGTATCGACAAGAGCCGTTCTTCCATCGTACTGAATTACATAACAATTCACCGAAATTCTTGGGGGAGTGGAACGAAATTCTGAAGCCAAAATATTGTCGGCTTCATCTTCATTTATGTTTTGCAAAACACTGTACGGGGCATCTATATAACCGTCCGATATTGCGGTTACTAGAACTTCCCCTATACGACGACGATATACGCCCGGAACTTGCATTATTTTTCGATCCGCCATCAGATCCATCTCCCCCAATTCAGCAATGCAAAGAAAGAATTTAAAAAAACCCATTTTGGCTTTAGGCTAACTTTAACTTTACACATTATATAGTTACTCTAGATATAATAAACTGAACACAATTTAACTTAACTAAACCGCATAGTAGGTCAATTGCATAAAGACCATAGCGTGAGCGAAATCGATCAGAAAGACTTCCAAAAAAATGGAGTCCCCCCAATCCATTGCCCAGTTTGCCTATCAACCAAAATTAAACCCTTTATGAAAGTTAAAGACCTCTATTATTGGACTTGCAAGGCATGCGGTGCACGGCTATTGAGTTCTAAACATTGGCTATCTCATAAAAAAGAACTCGCTTATTACCAGACACACGAAAACGATTCTAATGAAGAGGGCTACAGAAAATATGTTTCAAAATTAGCGGTACCATTATTAGACAAATTATCTACACCGAGTAAAGGGTTAGACTTTGGCAGCGGTCCAGATCCCGCTTTGGCAGCGATTTTGAAGGAAAATGGCCACAAGATGACGCTGTATGATCCATTTTTTTATGATTGTACTGGCTCTTTAACCCATACTTACGATTTTATTACTTGTTCTGAAGTAGTCGAGCACTTTCGCCAACCCGCAAAACAATTCGACTTATTAAACCGCCTTGTCCGACCAGGAGGTTGGATAGGTGTACTTACTAAATTTCAGACGGTAGATTCGCTATTCAAAAATTGGCGATACCGTAGGGATCCCACCCACATTGTCTTTTATAGAAAGATTACCCTGGAAGTAATTGCAAAACAGAGGCAGTGGGCGATCGAATTTCCATGTCAAGACGTTGTCCTTTTTAAAAAACAATAATCTGATGCCGCTACTCAATTATTTTGGCAGTTTCTAAAACGGCGTGAAATAGAACATTTGCTCCAGCTTCTGCCCATTCCGGGTATATCTCTTCCGCTTCGTTATGGGATAAACCACCCACGCATGGACACATGACCATGGCCGTTGGTGCAACGCGATTGATCCAGCACGCATCGTGACCAGCGCCGGAAACAATGTCTCGATGAGTATAACCTAATCTTTCTGCGGCACGCCTTAAAGTGGTAACACAATCAACGTCAAATGTAACAGGGTCAAACCCGCCAACGCTTTCGATATCAAACTCTAGCCCAATATCCGCTGCTATTTTAGCAACCTCAATGTTAAGTTTCTCCTTCATTTTTTCCAAGACAGTTTTTTCGGGATGCCTAAAGTCTACTGTGAATACTGCTTTACCTGGAATAATATTGCGAGAATTTGGATAAATGTCACATTGTCCAATTGCGCCAACGGCTAAGGGCGCATTTTGCATGGCAATGTCATTAACGAGTTGAGTAACTCTCGCCATACCCAAACCGGCATTAATTCGCATGGGCATTGGAGTTGATCCGGTATGGCTTTCCCGGCCACTTAACGTCACCTGCAACCAACTCAAGCCCTGACCATGGGTTACTATTCCGATCTGCTTTTCTTCCATCTCCAAAATTGGGCCTTGCTCAATGTGTAACTCAAAAAATGCCAGCATCTTTCTTGCACCGACTTCTTCATCTCCAACCCACCCGATTCGTTCTAGCTCACTGCCAAATGTGTTACCACTAGCATCCTCCCTAGCGTATGCCCAATCCAGAGAGTGCACTCCAGCGAATACTCCCGAAGCAACCATAGCAGGCGGAAATCTTGTTCCTTCTTCATTTGTAAAGTTAACAACGACTATTGGATGCTTAGTTTTAATATCCATTTCATTGAGGGTTCTAATTATTTCTAATCCGGCCAGCACGCCCAAAACCCCGTCATATTTTCCGCCCGTTGGCTGAGTATCCAGGTGGCTGCCCACATAAACGGGCAAAGCATCGGGGTCATAGCCTTCTCGAGTGGCGAACATGGTCCCCATTTTGTCGACACTTAACGTCATTCCAACTTCTTGACACCATCTTTTGAACAAATGACGCGCTTCCGAATCTTCATCCGTCAGGGCTTGCCGATTATTGCCTCCGGCTACACCCGGTCCAATTTTGGAGATTTCCATAAGTGAGTTCCACAAGCGATCGCTGTTTACCTGCATATTATTACTTATTTCAGTGATATCTCTCAAAATTCTACTCCCTATATTTTTTGCCGATTACTTCAATCTACCTGTCTTCTCAGGCCTAAATCATCGACAACTCTATGCGACCATTTCAATTCTTTTCCTCTGCATGGAAGCCGCGGCGGCCTCGGATCCCCCACCGAGAAGCCCATATGTTGAAGAGCAGCCTTACTCGCTCCTACGTAACGGTGCCCCCCGACTAATTCAATTACCGGCATTATGTGACGATAGTGGGCCTGAGCTGCAGCCATATCTTTTCCCTCCAATGTCAGCCGATACATTTCTGAAAATGCCTTAGGCATCAAGTTTGAGCCAACCGCAACCCAGCCCTTAGCCCCATTTAAAAACGACTCATAACCCATTATCCCCCCAAAAACAGTCATTCTGTCTTCACACAAACGTATGATATCTCGAACCCTAGTTACATCCATTGTGGATTCTTTGATATAGAGAACATTTTCAATCTCAGATAAACGGGCCACAATATCGGGAGTTAAATCGACATTCGATGTTGCTGGATTATTGTACACCATAATGGGGATGCTGATAGCCTGACTAATCAACTTGAAATGATGAAACAGCTCATCATGCGTGGGAGTGCTGTAGTATGGTGGTATAATCATAACCCCATCTGCCCCCAGGCTTTCAGCCTCCCTACTATAGCGAATAGCATCCCAAGTGCTTTCCGCAGCAGTTCCAATCAGGACGGGGATTCGACCTGCTGTTTGCTGAATAACAATTTCAGCAGTTCTATGACGTTCTTGATCGTCCATAGAAAGAAATTCACCAGTACTTCCGAGTGGAATCAAACCATGAATTCCCTCAATAATCTGCCATTCTATAAACTCGCGAAGCACTTTCTCATTGAGGACCTTACCTTCTTCCATAAAGGGAGTAATCGTCACGGTAAACGTCCCGTTAAATTCACGCATACCTTCTTCCCTTCCAACTTCAATTGCAATCGCAGCACAAATAAGAGCTGACGCAGCCCTTCACTCTCCCGTCCCATACAAGAGTGTAACAGATCTTAAAATATGCAAGTCCCCAATTTCAAACGAGTTTTCGTAATTGATCAAACCTTTTTTTTATTTTTGCCAAGTAAGACAAATCAAATCACCAACAAAATATTGCTTAATAGTTGACAATTTTATTTCTAGAGGCAATTTCAGTAGTGAAAAAGTAAATGAGCTGCGCAGTAGACAAAAACTCCAATCGTATAATCAGCTAGCCAAAACAGAAAGCACATCAGTGGACAACATTAATTTTGCTGAACTCGGCCTTCCGATTCCTCTTATAAAAACACTGATCTCGGAAAAATACGAGCATCCCACTCCTATACAAGCTTGCGCCATTCCAATCATTTTAAGAGGCCACGATTTATTAGGTATCGCTCAAACTGGTACAGGAAAAACTGCTGCTTTTTCCCTTCCAATCCTTAATCTAT
The DNA here is from genome assembly GCA_964342575.1 of uncultured Nisaea sp. Lineage (GTDB taxonomy): Bacteria > Pseudomonadota > Alphaproteobacteria > Thalassobaculales > Thalassobaculaceae. Next base: position 13,929 of record CAYFGZ010000028.1, read on the forward strand.
TATCCGAAATTGAGAAACGACCAATGCCGCGTTCAACTCGAGCTTTAATATTGGCACCAACCCGGGAATTAGTCATACAAATTGGCGAAGCTATGAAAGTCTACGGTAGAGAGCTTCCTTTGCGATATTCAATCATCTATGGAGGCGTAGGGCAAATGCCGCAAGTTGCCGCTATGAGGAGAGGCGTGGATGTGTTGGTTGCTACCCCGGGTCGTCTATTGGATCTAGTTGAACAAAAATATATCCGCTTAGACCATGTCACCCATTTTATCTTAGACGAGGCCGATCGCATGCTTGATATGGGCTTTATCCATGATGTACGTAAAATTGTATCTCAATTACCGGTGGCACGCCAGACGCTGTTATTTTCTGCTACAATGCCACAACCTGTCGTCCACCTCGCAAAAAAGGTATTGCATAATCCAAAAAAAGTATCAGTTGCGCCCACGGCAACGCCCGTTGAGACAGTCGATCAACAGGTTCTTTTTACGTCAAAAGATAAAAAGCGGTCGACATTACAAAGCCTCCTCCAGGACCCATCTTTCAGGCGAGTAATCGTATTTACACGCACAAAACATAAGGCAGCCCGGGTGGCCGAGCAATTGACTAAAGCAAATATTAGTAGCGACGCAATGCATGGCGACAAGTCGCAGTCAGCTCGACAAAAAACTTTGCAAGACTTTCGTTCTGGTCGCATAAAAGTCCTTGTAGCGACTGATATTGCAGCTAGAGGCATCGATGTAGATGACGTTACCCACGTTATTAACTACGAACTACCCAGTGTCCCCGAAGATTACATCCACAGAATAGGAAGAACTGCGCGCGCTGGAGCTGCCGGGCTTGCGATTTCACTTTGTGACCCCGAAGAACAATCGTATTTGCAGGACATCGAACATCTCACAAAAATTAAACTCAGCATCATCGACGGTAAGCCAAAAATAGCTAATAGAGAAAACACTACCATTGCCAGGACAAAAACAAAAAAGCGGAAAAAACGAACCCGAATACGAAAAGAAAAAACCTCCAGCACTAGAAATAGAGTTATGTAGTTAGATCTAGAAAAGATCCTTTTAATTAGCTATATGTAGTTATGTATATCAATGGATTATAGGGCAATCATAATAATATATCTCTACGGAGGATCAAGATGACGTACACGCTTCAACAATTTTCTGATGATTGTCGGAGGGCATTACAAAATGACTCAGGGCCTGGTGGGCTAGAACTTGTTCGTCAATCAGTCTCCAAGGCTTGCAGTGATAAAGACTTCGTTGCAGAGCATCTAGGTCCAGATAATAATGAGGCCCGAAAATTACTCTATGAGGACCCAGACCTTGGGTTTTGTATTTTTGCTCATGTATATACTGGAGAGAGAGGAAGCCCGCCTCATGATCATGGGCCTAGTTGGGCTATATATGGACAAGCAGTCGGAACCACCCAGATGACGGATTGGAAGTGCCTAAAAAAACCTTCAAAAAACGAACCTGGTTTAGTTGAAGAGATTAAAACTTATACTCTGGAACCGGGAATGGCGTACTCCTACCAAGTAGGAGACTTACATTCTCCTTACCGGTCAGACACCACTAAATTGATACGCGTTGAGGGCATGAATATGGATTACGTAAAAAGAGATTCGTATATGGTTGCTTCTTAAATTATAGTCGGTATTATCGCGCTACTCCTCTAAATTAGGACTAACTCCACAGACTCGTGTCTGACGCATGAATCTGCGATACTTGTCTGCGTCGTAACCTGTACCTCTATGCAACAAACAACGATTATCCCAAATTACTAGATCACCAGGCTCCCACTTCTGTGTATATATGTATTTGGTGCGAGTCGCTCTTTCCAATAAATCATCCAAAAGCAGCCTACTTTTCTCTTCCTCCCACCCAGCTATGGATCTTGCGTGAGACCCTACGTAATAATTTTTAAAACCATTGTTTGGATTTTTACGTACTAATTTGTGAATAACTGGGGGCAGTGATGCTGCGTGGGATGGTTCAACTTTGGCGACTTTTGATCGAGAAAAAACGTAGTCGTGTATCACCTCAAGAGGATCTATGCGTTGCCGTACTCCAGACGGAAGTCTAGAGTACGCTGATCGACTACTAACAAATTGAGTATATCCACCTTCATCAGGAACCTCATAAACAGACATTATTGATACAAAACTCGGTATCTTCCGAAAGGAAGAATCGGAATGCCACATATTGTTTCCAGTGAGAAACTGTGTCTGTTCATGACTATTACCATTTACGCTTCCGTCGGGCTGCACATTACCAATAGTTCCAAAATAATTTATTATCCCGTCGCGCCCCAAAGAGACATGATTAGGTTCAGGTTCCCCTAAAAGTTTTGTAAAACTAAGTTGACTATCATCGTCTAAGTGTTGACCAGGAAAAACCACTAAAGAAAACTCATCAATCCATGTTTTTACATAGGCAATTATTTCCGGGTCTAGTTTGTTCCGAAGATCGATCCCAAATACTTTTGTACCAAAGTCGGGGTGAAGTGATACTTTTTTTAGTACAGACATGGTTTCTTTCTCTAGTGGGCTTTTTTTTATATTTCGAATTATACGATAGTTTAAACCTTATAGTAAAAAAATATCCAAGGGTTTAATCATTGGGGTAGTAATATGGCAGTCGTTGAAACAGAACAACACGGACAGATTTTTGTCATCAGGATGAACCGGCCCGAGCGCCTGAATGCTATGGGCCGAGAGCTAATGGAGAGTCTAGCAGAAAATTGGAATATGTTCCGCAAAAGCCCGAACTTAGAGGTAGCAATTTTCACCGGTACTGGAAGGGGTTTTTGTGCAGGTGAAGACATGAAAGAATCTCTCGAAGAAGGTACACCTGGTGGAAAGGAAATACCAATAGAGGATCCTTTTATGTCAATGGAACTCGAAAAGCCTGTAATTGGTGCCGTAAACGGTTTTGCGATGGGCGGTGGTTTTATGCTAGTCGAAAGAACCGATTTACGAATTGCTTCAACGAACGCTATTTTTGAAGTTTCAGAAGCAAAACGATGGCTTCTCGGCGGCTACAATCATGGAACCATAGCTAATCTTCCGTACCCTATCGCAATGGAGATGGCTCTCGGATTTCGGTTTACAGCCCAGCGCTTCTATGAATTAGGCTTTTTAAACCGAGTCGTGGAACCCAATGAACTCATGCCTACCGCTATAGAAATGGCCGAACATCTTTTGACGCTTCCACCGGCGTCTCGAGTTAATACCGTACATATGATGAGACAAATTCGTCCATCAACTACACGCCAACAGGACGCCCTTGCTGAAGCCCTGCATCAACATGGCGACTTAAATGATAGAATGGAGTCGCGGGCAGCCTTTGCAGAAAAACGCAAGCCCAATTTTAAGGGCTGGATAAATCCAAACGATAGATACAATATGCCGAAGTTAGAAGATTTTTAATCTTAACGTATATAGAATCGTTTCTGCAGATTAGAAGGAGACTAGAATTGCGTTTACAGGGAAAAACTGGACTGATAACTGCCGCCGGCTCTGGGATGGGAAAAGCAGGGGCAATTCGCTTTGCCCAAGAAGGAGCAGCTATCAGTGTAGTCGACATTGACGAGAAAGCCGTCGCTGACGTTGTCCAGGAAATCGTGAAAGCTGGAGGAAAAGCAAAGGGTATCGTAGCCGACCTGACAAAAGATGAGGATTCGAGAAGAATTGTCCTAGAAACAGCAAAACATTTTAACGGCTTGGATTTTGTCTGGAATCATGTTGGAATTCCTGGCCCTGCGTCGGTAGAAGGGATCGAGATGAAGGACTTTGACATGGCCCTAGATTTAAATCTGCGCACTATATTAATTACAACCGATGCGGCATTGACAGAACTTCGCGCTAGAGGGGGCGGGAGCCTACTATACACCGCCTCAATAGCTGGAATAACCGGTTCTCCATTCAGTCCCGTTTATTCTATGGCTAAATTTGGTGTAGTTGGGTTTGTCAGAGCCTTAGCCAAACGTGTCGCTAAGGAAAATATTCGGGTCAATGCCATCTGCCCAGGTCCGATAGACACGCCTATGTTGCGTGTATTTGTGGCACGTCCTGATCAGCAATCCACTATAGGATTGAACAAAGAAGAATTAATTAACAAAATGGCAAAAATGGGGCCAATGGGTAGGCCCGGAAAACCCGAAGAAATCGCAAACGCCGCTTTATTTTTACTTTCTGATGAGGCCTCTTTTGTAAACGGGATTGCCATGCCTGTAGATGGTGGAATTACGGCCTAAAAGAAATAAAGCGCTGAAGATTTTGCACTGGAGTCAAATTAACGCCAGCCATTTGCCTTTTTTCAAAAAAACACATGCGTATGAACCGCCGGTTAGGCTTTCGACGCCTCAATAAGCGGAAATCCCGCCATCGGCAGGAATAGTAGCTCCGTTTACCATTCGCGACTCATCGGAGGCCAAGAATAAGGCGATATTTGCTATGTCTTCAGGCTCGCCAGACCCAAATTCATAACTTTTGTATGATGCCTCCATCGCAGCTCTTCTATTAGAAAACGACTGATTTCCAAATCGGTTTTTTATTCTATCCGTTGCTATCATACCCGGACAAATAACATTGGCACGAACTCCTTCGGCTGAGTAGGCTCCTGCTAGACTGCGCGTAAACGATATTAATCCACCCTTAGCGGCCGAGTATATGTGGGCTGGATGATTACCTCTAAGGGCAGCCACCGATGACACATTAATTACGCTCCCGCCACCACTTTCTATTATTTTGGGAATACCAAACCGACTGCACAAAAATGGACCTTTAAGATCAAGTGGTATTGTCTTTGACCATACAGCGAGGTCGACTTCTGAAACAACGTTATCTTCTGGGACAGAACCACCTGCACAGTTAAATAATACGTGAAGTCTACCGAACTTTTGTACGGCTGTTTCCATTAATTCTTTCACGCTTTGTTCGTTAGTCACATCGGTAGGCACAAACAACGCATTAGCACCAATTTGTTGGGCAGTGGCCTCACCACTCCCTGTATCTATTTCAGCAATAACTACTTTTGCTCCTTCTCGGGCAAAAATTATAGCTGCCGCTCTCGCTATCCCAGCCCCAGCACCGGTTATCACAGCAACTTTACCAGCTAACCTCACCACATCCCCTCTCCCTATAAATCCTTCGTGAGAATTTTAAGAAATCTATTGATGAGCAACACTAGTTCCTTTAACTCGGCTGCCCGGAAATTTACTTTCTTTTCAGACGACCACCCTCCTAAAACCGTCTCATTAGGAATTAAAGACTTTCTGCAAATTCTGTAAGTTCAGATCGCGTTTTATCGTCAGGAATATGCAATCTTTCAATTTTTGAAGGCCAATCGCCGTCATTAAATTCTTCAAAACCTTTTTGAAAATCAGAACTATTTTTATCAAAGTTATCGAGTTTATTCTTCGAAAAATTAACGAGGAGCCAGGCTTTAAAATTTTGATGCTCGACCTTACTACCCACGTCTATACATTTTTCAAATTCACCCGCATAAAAATACCCAAGAGTAAGGTCGGTAAAACGATTATCTGAATTAATTTGACCTTGTGGAACAGGATCCAATTCCAGTGCTTTCTCCAATAATTCCAGACCTTTCTCTGATTCTCCCACTCGCACCAGCACCTCACCATATCCCGACAAAACCCTAGGATCATTCGGGTTCATGTCATAAGCCTTCCGACCATGCTCTTCGGCCAGTTTAAATTCGTGTCCACTCAAATAAATAGCGGACAACATTCTATGGCATTCGAAGTCATTTTCGTTGACGTCTAATGCCTTGGCTATACACTCCTTTGCCTGCTCGAGCATTTCATCTGGGTCCCCAGCCATAAAACCTCGATACAATGCCTGGCCGATCGTACAAGCTTTCCACGCGTGGGCTTGGGCATTCGAGTTGTCTGCTTCTATAGCTTTTTCGAAAAAGTCCAGCGCCTGCCTATTAGCATCTTTTTCAAAACGATGATGCATCTCTTTACCCCTGAGCAGAAATTCGTATGACGAAATATTTTCCGTTGCCTTACGTTTAGATCGTTGGAGACTAGAAATTTGTATTTCACCAAGAAGTGCGATTGTTATTGTACGGACAATCTCATCCTGGACATCAAAAATATCCTCCATGACTCTATCATATTTAGAACTCCAAACAGCCTTCCCACTTTCAACTTCGCTAAGTTCTAGCGAAATTCTAACTCTCTTACCCGATGACCTTATACCACCTGAAATGATAAAATCTAAACCGTGTACTTTTGCAAATGCCGCCGAATCTTCCTCACTATCCCGAAAATCAAAGCTGGTTTGACGAGAAACAATCTCGAACTCTCTTATCATGGAAAATTCAGTAATAAGATCTTCAACGATCCCATCCGCCAGAAAGCCGCTATCTTCGTCCCTGCCATCATTTGAAAAAGGTAAAACAGCTAGTCTGGGCTTTTTGCTTCCAATGACACTATGTTTCACATTTTTACTATCTACAATCCCATTGATAGCGACTTCTTGAGTGGTGGATGGTTGAACTTTTTCATCTCCGGCTTCTGTTCCTTTGGTTATATAAAATACCTCAAAATTATCCGAGATATTTTTTAAGGCTCGAGTACCAGCTGGATTAACAGCAAAATTTACTCGTTTTTGAACCTGTTCCTGAACAATACGCGAAAGCAATACCTTTCCTGGCTCACACTGCGCCTCTAATCTCGCCGCAATGTTGACCCCACTACCGTATATGTTATCGCCCTCTATAATCACATCGTCTACGTGGATACCAACACGCCATTCAAGTTTCGGTCCCGCCTCAATCGCTGTGTTTCTAGCAGTTAGCGCATCTTGAAACTCAATGGCGGCATGAACACATTCCACCGGACTTCCAAATTCCGCAATGACAGAATCTCCAGCAGTATGGAATATTCGGCCCCCATGTTCTTCGAGTATTGGGTCTATGATCTCCCTGCATGCTGTTAAATTTGCTAAGGTTAATTCTTCTTGGGTCTCCATAAACTTACTAAAGTCGACACAGTCTGTGGCTAGGATTGTTGCTAATTTTCGATTAACTCTGGCCATTTTTTTCTCTTGTTTCTTAATTAATATTCTCTCTGTTTCTATATATTGTAATGAGAATTTAATGCATAAGGTTTCATTGTAACTTAACGTACTCAAAGTCCCCAGTTTTATTATCAATACCCACTCTAGGTGGCGCTATCCATCTAGCAAAGCACCCTGGCTCAATAATTTGTTGCATTAGTGATGATATATAAGCTCCATCATCAAGAGACGGCAACCATTCGTCCTTCCTATCAACGAACTCCTCACTGGATATGCTCTTACCGTCTGGACCAGCACTAATCCCCGAAAACACACCTATGGATCTATTAAAGCTTACCGCGGGCAAAGAAAAAGTGAAATTAATATCACTTTTTGAAACTTGTCTATTCCATCTTCGAACACCACTATCCGTCTCTCTTGAATAATCGTCTCGTAGTCTCATGTTTAGAGCTGTGAGAGCTGGTTCATCTATTAATTCTACAGATCCATTTGTAGGCCTTAGGACTGGGTACGTATCATTTAGCAACTCATGGTCGTCATCGATTTTATCTTCTCGGTATCGCCCTTTCAAACTATTAGAATACGCATTAGCGGCATTAGTAGAAATTTCCGACCCAAACAAATCCAGGGACAAAGAATAATGAAGGTTCGCTTTCTTTTGAATAGTGGGAAGGTCAATGACGCCCAGAGCGCGAATACGGTTTATCTCATATGGATCTTCTATCCCGGCACATCTCATAGCTTCACACGTTCTTGCGATAACTCTACTAACACCAGTCTCACCAACAAACATATGGTGTGCTTCTTCAGTAAGCATAAATCGCGTTGTCCTAGCTAGCGGATCAAACCCTGATTGAGCAAGGCTTTCCAGTTGCATTTTTCCATCCCGGTCAGTGAAATAAGTAAACATAAAAAAACTCAGCCAATCGGGAGTTGCTTCATTGAAAGCCCCAAGCATACGGGGTTTATCTTCATCACCCGATCGTCGCTCTAATAAGCCATCGGCTTCCGCCCGACCTTCTCTTCCAAAATATTTTTGTAACAGATAGACCATTGCCCACAGGTGCCTTGCTTCTTCGACATTCACCTGAAAGAGGTTTCGCATATCATATAAGGATGGTGCAGTCGCCCCAAGGTGCCTTTGCTGCTCCACAGAGGCTGGCTCAGTATCGCCCTGGATTACACATAGTCTTTGCAGCATCGATCGATATTCACCTGGCACTTCATGCCAGGCAGGTTCTCCTTTATGGCGGCCAAATCCTATCAATCGTCCCTTTTCTTGAGGCGCTAATAAAACGCCCCATCGATACTCTGGCATGCGCACGTAATCAAATTTTGCCCACCCCCCGGGTTCTACACCCACCGCAGTTCTGAGATAGACTAAGGACTCTTGGAACCCTTCAGGCCCCATTTCATTCCACCAGTTTAAATAGCCCGGATGCCATTTTTCTAATGCTTTAAGAACGCGCCTGTCATCCGATAATCCCACATTATTTGGGATGGAGGTGGCATAATCTACAGCATTTCCATCAGGCATCTTTGTTCCCTTTGTTACATTTCTAAAGTATAATCAATAGCACGGTATTACCTATACCCTTTTTTTATCAAATTCCGCTTTTTTTCCGGTGCCATACAAACCAAGTGCGCCCCGTTCACCAACCGCATTAGGTCGTTGAAAAATCCAGTTTTGCCATGCGGTTAATCTTCCAAAAATTTTGGTTTCGATCGTTTCTGGGCCAGCAAACCTCGTATTAGCTTCCATTCCTGTCAATGCATCAGGAGAAAAACTGGCACGTTCCTCTAGGAAGAGGCGAATCTCATCGTCCCAGTCAATATCATCACAGGCCATTGTTATAATACCAAGACGCTCCGCGTCATCCGCAAGCAATTCTTGCCCCATATATTTTTTGGCTTCAATCACTGCATCGGGTTTTCCGAGGAAGCGCGTGCTCAATCGGGCCAGACCATTTGGCATGGGGTGACGGCCAAAGTTCGCTTCCGTCAATATGATTGATGCTTCCTCTTCGTTGCTCCCCAAAAACACGCCCTCTGCCATAAACGACCTGTCCGCACTAAAAACCAACTCCGCCAAAAAACCTCCGAAACAGCTGCCCGGCGTCACTAATGTTATTAAGGATCGAGAGGTCAAATCGACCCGTTTTAAAACCCTTGTCCAACAAAGAATTATTTCCCTTATTAGCCAGTGGGACTTGTTTGAGTTTAAGAAATTACAGTAGTTTGTCACTTTCGCTAAGTTTCCTTCTGATTTGAACGCAATAACAGCTATCTCCAATTCGTTAAATCTTATTTGCAATATGGCGTCGTCCAATTCCCGGGCAAGTCTTAATGGCCAAAATTCCGATCCTATTCCCTCTAGATTGTCTGGCCTTGATGGCACTTCCTGCTGTGGCCCTATTATGGTTATCTCCGCAAGTTGCTCAGCTCTATTGAGATTGACTTTTAAGGTTGAGTAAAGAATTTCATCGCCTACAAATTGGCATTTAATTGGCTTGAGACTTATTCCCGTACCATCACAGGTTCTATCTGAAAGATTTACAAACTCTTGTACTCTTTGATCGACAACTTCTTCAAATCTCGAGGCGGGCACTAGATCGTCAACCAAATCCCAGTCAAGAGCGCGCTGTCCACGAGCCCCTTCTTCCGTGGAACAAAATATATCAGCGCGATCCCTACGTATCTTCCGCTTATCAGTCACTCTCGTTATGCCGCCCGTTCCCGGTAACACGGCAAGTAACGCGACTTCAGGTAAAGAGACAGAAGAAGCACCATCATCAACTAAAATTATATGTTCAGTAGCGAGAGCAAGTTCGTAACCTCCTCCAGCGCAAGCTCCTTGGACTGCTGCAATGTAACGCTGGCCTGAATTTTGACTAGCGTCTTCAATCGCATTCCTAGTCTCATTAGTAAATTTGCAAAAATTCACTTTGTGTTCATGACTAGCGCTACCCAACATTTTAATATTTGCTCCCGCACAAAAAACTCTTTCCTTTGCTGATCGAACTACAACAACTTTAACGGCAGGATATTCAAACCTTAGTCTCTGCAAAGCATCATTTAATTCAATATCAACTCCAAGGTCGTATGAGTTCAACTTCAGTTCGTATCCCTCAAACAAAGCTCCTTGTTCATCAACATCGAGGACGAGATCCGCCCGCTCTCCATTAACATTTATTTTCCAATGTTTGTATTTGGACGGTTTAGTAATAAAGTTCACGCGCATTCAGCCGCCAACCTCCCATATAGTCATTTATAAATGCTTCTATCTATAGCTTTATCCGGGTTTTTAACGTTCTTGTTATTAACAATATATCCTTAGTGGATATTTTGTATATTCACCATTCAGAAATAATCTAAATTACTATTCATCATTAAAGTCACGCAAATGGTCAAATTTATATTTACTTGCTTTTAACTGAGATTTACCCAAGAAAGAGAGCACAAATAATAGAGGGAGTCGAAGAATGTCAACGCGAAATACTGAGATGCTGCGCAAATTAATAAAGTCTCAGATTTTTCTCCACTTGCCGTCTGTCTATGACGCTATTGGAGCCCGTTTAGTTCAACAATCAGGTTTTGAGGCCACGTATGTTGGGGGGTACGTTTCAGGGGCATCTAAAGCGATAAGCGAACCACTGTTAACCCTCACAGAACAGGTGCAAATTGCTGCCGAGGTGGCTTCGTCTGTTAGCATACCAGTATTAGCGGACGCCGGGGCAGGGTTTGGCGAGCCCCTTCATACAGTCAGAACAGTTCGTGAATTTATCCGGGCCGGGTTAGCAGGAATTCATATAGAAGATCAATTATTTCCTAAGCGTGCCCACTACCACAAATATTTAGTGCACGCCGTGTCACAACAAGAATTTCAAGACAAAATTCGTTATGCATGCATCACAAGAGACGAACTAGATCCGAATTTTTTGATAATAGCAAGAACCGATACTTGCAGAGAATTAGGTCTGGATGAGGCTACTTCACGAATAAACCTTGGTGCTGAAGTTGGCGCGGACATGGGTTTATTATTTCCACGAAACAAAGAGGAAGCTCAAAAAGCTCCAAAGGAATGCAAAGTTCCTTTAGTCTACGTGCAAAGCCGTGGAAATAGAGATGGACGCCCCCTATTTTCCAGTAGTGAACTCAAGGAAATGGGTTACGCCATGTGCATCGATGCTCAAATAATGCTGACAACTGCCTTTCACGCGCAAAAGAATATGCTTAGGGCGCTTAGGCAGCACGGTGACTTTACAGCTATCGGCTCTACTGACATGACCCGCATTAGGCAAGACATTGAGGACATCATAGATTTGGAGGAATATTACGAAATCGAGGCGGCTACGGTAGAGGATAAATAGACTACGATCCTAATTCTGGACTAATTATTTCAATTGTTTCTCCAGTACCGGTCTTTCAGCAACCTTTTATAAAGCTTGCCATTCTCACGCCTCGGCAAATTCGCATCAAAGTCAATAGATCGCGGGCTCTTTACCCTTCCTACTTTTAAATTACAATAAGCTATTAGTTGTGCTTCTAACTCTAGTCCAGCCTCAGAGATGTCAGTTGGATGAACGACCGCTTTGACCTCCTCTCCAAATTGAGAATTAGGAATACCTATGACAGCCACATCATATACTTTGGGATGCGAGAGGAGATGGTTTTCAATTTCTTGCGGATAAATATTTACTCCGCCCGAAATTATCATATTGGCTTTGCGGTCAGTCAAATATAGATAGCTTTCATTATCTATATACCCTATATCCCCCAGAGTACTCCAGCCGTATTTATTTCTAGACTCTTTCGTCTTTTCTGGATCATTGTAATACTCAAAAATAGGTCCATCCGAAAAATAGATGAGCCCGGTTTCCCCAATAGGCAGTTCCTCCCCTGAGTCATCACAAATACGAACTCGCCCTATCCGCGCCTGGCCAACAGATCCTCTATGTTTTAACCATTCCTGAGAATTAATTACTGTTAACCCATTTCCTTCTGATGCACCGTAGTATTCCCAGATTATCGGTCCCCACCATTCTATCATCTGAAGTTTAATATCCTCAGGACATGGAGCCGCAGCATGTATAACACAACGTAAACTATTATACGCATAACTCGCTTTAATTTCTGTAGATAATTCGAGCATGCGAACTAACATAGTTGGAACCCACTGACTGTGAGTAATCTTGTATTTCTCAATTAGAGACAATGCTGTTTCCGCCTCAAACTTCTGCATTATAACAACTGTTGCGCCAAATCGTAGAGCTCTTATTACAAACAAAAGGGGTGCTGCGTGATATTGGGGGGCCGGAGATAGATACACAGTCTCGGCATTAATTTCGTAAATTTCCGAAATCAGCTTTTGGCCATCTGTGGGGACCCCAAAAGGACCTTCTGGTAGCGCCTTCATTATCCCTTTGGGTCGACCAGTTGTGCCTGAAGAATAGAGCATTTCCACGCCTTCGCTCTGATCTTTTATTGGCGTAATAGCCTGTTTATTTAATGTTTCCTCAAAGGATCGAAATTTTGGTCCCGTACCATCTATCATAAAAGAATTATGCTCCGGGATTGAATGCTTTATTAAATCGCTAGCCTTGTCCCGCATAAAACGCGAGGTAATCAAAATTTTGGCACCAGAATCATTCAAAATATAGTCTATATCGTTAGAAGTTAAGTGTGTAGCGATGGGCACAACCCTCAATCCCGACCTAAATGCCCCCCAAACGATTGGTATATAAAAAATATGGTTCTCCAAAAGTATTGCAATGCGATCACCCCGTTTCATGCCACTACTACAAAAAAGGTGAGCTACTTGATTAGAGACTTGTTCAAACTCTTGAAAACTATATGTTTTGCCAATTTCCCCCATTATAATAGCCGGACGGTCTGGTGTCCTTTGGGCAAAAATGCCAGGATGGTTTTCCGATTTTCTATCGCTTGTCATAACGCTATCCTGATCGTAAAAAGTCCACATTGATATTACTAATTCACATTAAAGCTGAGATTATAATTAAAAAACTAGCAATATATTAAAACAGACAAAAAATTTGTTAGGAGCTTTTATATGGGACCGCTTAAAGGGATTCGAATAGTTGAAATGGTTGGGATAGGACCCGCACCCCATTGTTGCATGCTCTTATCAGATATGGGTGCGGAAATAATACGGATAGACAGGCCTGGAGGAAATAGAATTGGAGGCACCGATCGCGCAGCTATACTAAATCGGGGAAGAAAGTCTATTGCGCTGGATATAAAAACACCTGAAGGAGTGAAGACAGCCTTGAGACTAATCAGTCAAGCAGACGGCGTAATTGAGGGTTTTCGACCTGGGGTAATGGAACGAATTGGCCTAGGCCCTGATGTTTGCATAAGAGAGAATAGGAAACTTGTATACGGTCGTATGACAGGGTGGGGCCAAGATGGCCCCCTTTCAAAGGTTGCCGGCCATGACATTAATTATATAGCTTTAGCAGGAGCACTAGGTGCAATAGGTGATCAAGATCGCGGGCCGGTTCCACCATTAAATTTAGTAGGTGATTTTGGTGGTGGAGGCATGATGTTAGCGTTTGGGATGGTTTGTGGATTATTAGAAGCGAAGCACTCGAATCAAGGGCAAGTGATAGACGCCTCGATGCTTGAAGGGTCAGCTTTGCTAATGGCAGGCGTATTGCTCGCTAAAAATTCTGGAAGTTGGGAGCAACCGCGGGGCGAGAATTGGCTCGATGGTGGAGCACCATTCTACTGTACATACAAATGCCTTGATGGAGAGTGGATATGTATAGGCTGTATTGAACCACAATTTTACGCATTACTTAGAGAACAATTGGACTTAAACGATCCTTTATGGGAGTCCCAATGGGACAGAAAATTATGGCCACAGCAAAAGAAATTTTTGGAAGAGATTTTTGCCAAACAAAATAGAGCTCACTGGGATAACCTTTTGGGAAAACTTGATTTATGTTTCGCACCAATCCTAGGTTTAGATGAGCTGATGGACCATCCACATAACGCAGCAAGGAAAGTTTTTGTCGCACCAGAGGGGCATATCCAACCTTCGCCCGCACCCCGATTTAGCAGAACTCCGGGCATGATACAAAGCCCACCAGCTAAGCCCGGGGAAAATAATTCTGAAGTACTAACTTTGTGGGGCTTCACGGATAAGGAAATCGAAGAACTGCGCTGTATGGGTATCTTATCAGACCCCAAGTAATTATTAATGTGGAAAAAAGCTCAACCGCAGAGTATGGAATTTTAAGATACTTATCAGGAAGTAATCGACAAAGGATGCAAAAAAATGGCCAATTCATTAGAGGCCCTATTGCGACCCAGCGCCGTAGCAGTAATAGGGGCATCGGAAAATCCGTCAAGAATAGGCGGTCGCCCTATTTATTCCATGCTCAAGGGTGGCTTCAAAGGTAACTTATATCCAGTAAATCCTAATAGGCAGATCGTCCAGGGATTAAAAGCATATCCCAATATAGCCTCCATACCCGACAATATTGATAGTGCGGTTATTTCCGTCCCAGAAAATATATCTCTAGACGTAATCGAGGAATGTGCTCGTGCCGGAGTAAAGAGTGCGGTGGTATTCACTTCTGGCTTTGCCGAGATAGGGGAAACTGGGCAAAAAGCGCAAGAAAAAGTGGCAGAGATTTCTAAAAGGACTGGGATGAGGATTGTGGGGCCCAATTGCCTGGGAGTCTTCAACCTTAATCTCAGTTGGTTTGGCACGTTCGCTAATACTTTAGCTAGCAAAAAAATACCTACCGGTCCAATTGGAATAGTTACTCAAAGTGGTGCTTATGGAGGGCACCTTTTTACTATTACCCAAAATCGTGGGGTTGGCAGTAATTACTGGGTTACCACAGGCAATGAAGTCGATGTAACTGTAGCTGAAATTATTGAATTTTATGCTAATGAACCCGAAATACGTGTCATAGTTTCATATGCAGAAGGAATCAAAGACGGGAATCAAATGCGGAAGGCACTTGAAACGGCCCGTGATGCAAAAAAGCCTGTCATCTTCATGAAGGTAGGCTCAACCGAAGCGGGAGCCCGCGCAGCCGCCTCACACACGGCATCGCTTGCTGGTCAGGACGCCATTTATGATGGATTATTTCGTCAATATGGTGTGTACAGAGCGGAAACCACCGAAGAGATGGCAGACGTAGCGTATGCCTGTCAGTTTGGTCGATACCCCAAAGGAGCCAAAATTGGTCTCCAAACTATTTCCGGAGGAATTGGTGTTCAGCTCGCAGATGCTGCTACTAAACGAGGCTTCGATGTAAAACCACTACCTAAAAAAACTCAAAATAAAATTCTGGAGCTCATACCTTTTGCTGGGGTGAATAATCCAGTGGATTTTACTGGACAAGTTCTAAATGAACGCCGACTGCTAGAAGATAGTATGCGTTTCGTAATAGATGAAGCGGATTATGATAGCCAAATTCTTTATCTAGCGAGTCTCCCAATTTCAGAGTTTACAAAAGATATAAGTTTGGAGATCTTTACTTCACTTCGGAAACGCTACCCCGAAGAACTAATGTTTTTGAGTATGATCGGCCCTCAGGAGTCACGAACGCCTTATGAAGACATAGGATACCCATGTTTTGAAGATCATTCTCTTGCAGTTAGGGCTATGGCTGCTTTACGCTACTTTGGTGAGGTTTTTAAGCGGGGAAAACCAAAATCTATCCAACCAAGATCCACTAGAGTTTCGTCAAAAATAGAGCACCCCCTAACCGAATATCAGGCTAAATTAATTTTGTCCGATGCTGGGATTCCCACCAATTTCGAGATTTTGACTAAAACTACTGAGGAAGCAATAGCAGCCCATAAGGAAATTAATGCACCAGTTGTTCTAAAAATTGCCTCACCTGATATTCCTCACAAGACAGAAATGGGAGGGGTAATCTTGGGTCTAGAAAAGGGTGTCGACGTGGAGGCTGGTTTTGTAACACTTATCGATAGAGCGAAAGCCGCGTTTCCAGACGCCAAAGTCGACGGAGTAATTGTAGCCGAAATGGTTCATGGTGGGGTAGAAACCGTCCTTGGTGTAACAAAGGATCCCGTCTTTGGTCCCGCCGTAATGTTTGGTTTAGGTGGCGTTTTTGTTGAAGTAATGAAAGACGTCGTCTTTCGACTTGCACCGTTTGAGATAGATGAAGCTTACAGAATGATCGACGAGATAAAAGGGCGCGCTGTTCTAGACGGGGTGAGAGGCGGCCCTGCCACCGATATAACGGCGCTTGCTAAAGCAATTTCTGCGTTGTCTATCTATGCGGCAGAAAATAATGATTTTATAGCTTCAATTGATATAAACCCGTTTATTGTACTGCCAGAGGGAGCCAAAGCGCTCGATGCTTTGATAATAACTGAAGAGTTCTAAATCATATTTTTGGCTATTCCAGTTGACTTTTCGAATATCTAAAAACTATGATTTACAGCAATGATAAGGGAAACCAACTAATGGTTCTAAATATGCTTTTTTTGTGAAATAGTCAGCAAGAGAGGATATGACACATGGAACTAACCGAGAACCAACTTCAGAAATTTGAGGAAGAGGGCTACATTTTTCTGCCGTCTTGCTTCTCATCAAATGAAGTAAAAATTCTAAATGATGCCGCCGAAGAGATTTACAAAACTGACCGCGAAGAAGTTTGGAAAGAGAGCTCTGGAGTTCCTCGAACTGCATTCGCGGCACATACATATAACGCTGCACATAACAGGCTTGCGGCACATCCTAGGCTGATACACCCCATTCAGCAAATCCTGGGTGGGGATGTATATATGCACCAGTATAAGATAAATGCTAAAGTGGCCTTTGACGGAGATGTCTGGCAATGGCATCAAGATTTTGGGGTTTGGCATAGGGATGATGGAATGCCCGAGCCTAGAGCTATGAATATAGCAGTATTTTTGGATGATGTTACCGCTGCCAATGGACCATTGATTTTTCTTCCTAAAAGCCACAAGCTCGGGGTGATAGATGCGGGCCATGATATCCAGACCACTAGTTATCCTCTCTGGACTTTGGATAGAAAAACTGTGACAAAATTATCGGACGAAGGGGGATGCGTTGCACCAACTGGGCCCGCTGGTAGCGTAATAATGTTCTCCTCGCTGCTGGTTCACGCAAGTCCTCCTAATATAAGTCCATTACCTCGAACTATTGTTTATCTATCACTATGTCGAACCGACAATCACATAACGCAATACAAAAGGGCTGAGTGGATTGCCCACAGGGACTTTTCGCCAATCCAAGCACTCGAAGACGATTGCTTAGAGGCGTTGCCTGATAAGCCCGCGGCTGCAGAATAGCAGTGGAAGTATTTCGATCTGGTTTCAACGGCGATGCGCAATGGCTCCGAGTTTCTGGTTGTTTGCCAAATATGACGCGTGAGATCTAGTTAGTTTTTTTTTAATACATCTACCGTTTGTATAAAAATAGTCCTAGATATCCAGCCATTCTGTATTAAGAACTGAGCTATTTGGTCGTCATAAATATATTCGGCGTATTAAGATGATCACTAATAGGTCGAACGTCCAGCAAATCGATCTGCGGTCTGCGGAATAGTTCACCAGCTACTTCTTCGTAAGCTGCACCAGCACGAATTGCAGTATCATCTTGAAATCTTTTGGCGATCAGCTGCATCCCCACGGGCCTGCCATCTCTTGTAAAACCGCATGGCAGAGAAATCATTGGTAGTCCAGTTACACTAAAAATATATGTTGCGAGGAAGACATCTTGAAATCTCTCCACATCCTTTCCACCAACTTCAGTCGGAAACGGTTCATCAAGCCTAAAGGGCGGTGCACCAACTGCTGGTGCAATAATAAAATCATATCTTTCCATAAACTTTCGAACGTTATGCCAATACTGCGTCCGCAAACGTTCCGACTTGGTAACATCTCGAACCGATAGGTCCATTGCCACAGACACTTGGTTAACAAGTTGTTGCGTCATAAGGTCGCTATAAGAATCAAACCTATCAGCATATCTTGCAATCATTCCGAAACCCCTAGTACCTGAAACAATATTTTTAATATCAGAGGTATCAAAGCATGCCTCCTCTACGATAAAGCCAAGTTCTTCAAAACGTGTCACACCCGCCCTTACAAGCCTGTCCACCTCTTTATCAATCGGGACTATTCCACCCAAGTCACTCGCATAGGCTATGCGCCCAATGTCTTTTGGAAGGGTTCCATCTGTTACAGCCGAAATATAATTTAAACCGTCATTAGGTAACGAACTAGGATCTCGATCATCCGGACCTGCCAAAATATTCATCGCCAGTCCAAGATCACCCACTGTCCGAACCATCGGCCCCTGCACATGTTCTACTAAAGTGTCCCATCCATACTCGGTGGGATAAAATGGTATTCGACCTGGAGAAGGGCGCAAGCCAACAAGATTATTAAACGAACATGGAATTCTTATTGATCCCCCGAGATCTGTTCCAATTGCCAGCGGCGCCATAGCTGCTGCAACTGCGGCGCCCGATCCGCCACTGGATCCCCCAGCCGTTACATTAATGTTCCACGGATTTCTAGTAGTACCAAATATTTTATTGGTAGTATTGATATCATGTGCAAATTCCGGAGTATTAGTCTTTCCTAATAATATTCCCCCTGCTTTTTTTAGACGTTCCACCGAAATAGCATCTTCCTCTGGAATATAGTTTTCTAACAGAAGAGAACCAAACGTAGTTCGAACTCCTTTTGTCTGGAGAATATCCTTGATGAGAAATGGTACACCTTCTAACGGACGTGCTATCCCTCCCGCCTTTAAGCGTTCGTCAACTGCTGAGGCTACAGCTGTTGCTTGTTCATTCAACGTGCAAACGGCATTAATAACTGGATTAACTGCATTAATCTGGTCCAAGAATGCATTAGTTACCTCAACAGCGCTTACTTCTCTGTTACCCACTGCCTCTGCAATTTTCCACGCCGACCAATCAATTACATCGCTAGTCATTTTTTCCCCTTATCAGGCTCTAG
>CAYFGZ010000029.1:0-32674 GCA_964342575.1 uncultured Nisaea sp.
ACTTCGGTCACTTGCTGCTGTTTTAGCAGGGACATCATCAGGGCGGCCCCTCGATCCTTGAAAGAACCAGTTGGAGAAAACCACTCTAGCTTAAAAAGTCCCGGCCAACCGCGAAATTTACTCGATATTAAAGGAGTGCACCCCTCGCTTAAACTGACTGGTTCTAAAATTTCCAGTGGAAAGGCCGCTCGATAACGCCACATTGATCTTCTCGATGAATCAATTTGAGATCGAATGATTCCCTCAAGTGCACTGACTGTTATCGACGATTTCGAATCAGAGCACCATCGAGGTTTGCAGATGCTGTACTCTTCTCCACTCACTTCATCGACGAGAACTGGCTCAATCATCCTATGGTCTTTCCAACAAAAGATAAGCTACCACCGATATTTAAATTTCAAGCAACCAGTATGCGCAACAATAAACCTAAATGCATTCCTACTGTTTACCACTATTTTGCCACGCCGGGGTAAAATAAAACAACTTTTCCTATATGGCTAATTACAATATGTTGTACATTGGGGTATCCGTGTATACTCTATACAGGGATACCTTCTTAGGTTTGTTCAATTATATTTAATGGATTAGAAGTAAATGGCGGATCTATTCCAAAGCACCAGAAAAACAAAGAAAAATGATTACTCAGCAAAAGATATAGAGGTTCTGGAGGGTTTGGAGCCAGTACGTCGCCGTCCCGGTATGTATATCGGAGGCAATGATGAACACGCTATGCACCATTTGGTAGCAGAAGTGCTAGATAATTCTATGGACGAAGCAGTTGCTGGCTACGCTAGCAGAATCGAATTGCATCTTTCAGAGGATATGATTGTTACGATTACCGATAATGGCAGAGGTATACCTATTGATCCGCATCCCAAATTTAAGGACAAATCCGCCCTCGAAGTTATACTAACCACCCTCCATGCTGGTGGAAAATTTTCGGAAAACATCTATCGTACTTCAGGCGGACTTCATGGGGTTGGGGTTTCGGTAGTAAATGCACTTTCCGATTTTCTTCGCGTGGAGGTAGCTCGTGAAAAGCAGCTTTTTGTTCAAACATTTAGCCGGGGTGTGCCAACAACAGAGCTTGGAAGTGCTGGAGCTGTGAGCAATAAGCGGGGAACTTCTATTAGTTTCCACGCAGATCACGAAATTTTTGGTGTACGCGCTAGATTTAGGCCATCGATATTATATAGAATGGCTCGATCTAAGGCTTATCTATTCAAAGGAGTGGAAATCAGGTGGTCGTGTGCCGAGATTCTTCTAAAAAATGATTCCAAAACTCCTGCCAAAGAGGTAATTCACTATCCCAATGGGTTAACTGACTTTTTGACAAGCGAACTTGCCAATCGAACTATTGTGGGAAACCAAATTTTCTCAGGAGATGTAGAGACAGAAAATAAAGAACGGATAGAGTGGGCTATTGCCTGGCCGGATGATGACGACGACGGTTTCGTATACACCTATTGCAATACTATCCCTACCGGTATTGGAGGCACCCATGAAACCGGGCTCAAGGCTGCCCTATTTAAAGGAGCTCGATCTTACGCCGAGTTATCCAAGGTAACAAAACGTGCTTCGCAGACTAATACTGACGACGTGATGGGGGGAGCTTGCGTGGCCTTATCTATATTTATCAGAGACCCACAATTTCAGGGACAAACTAAAGAACGTCTAGTCAGCCCAGGTGCGAGCAAGCTGGTTGAGCAATCGGTCAAAGACCATTTTGATCACTGGCTATCAGGGTCTCCGGAAATTGCCAACAAATTGATGGAACGTTTCATTGAAAGGGCTGAAGAGCGACTCCGAAAGCGACAACAAAAAGAGGTCAGTAGAAAGTCGGCAACTCGGAAACTTCGTTTACCGGGAAAGTTAACAGACTGTAGTAGAGGTGACGCTGCCGGGACAGAATTATTCATTGTTGAAGGAGATTCCGCTGGCGGCTCAGCAAAACAAGCTCGCAATCGCCAAACTCAAGCTATTCTGCCTCTTCGAGGCAAAATTCTTAATGTTGCGAGTGCGTCAGAAGAAAAACTAAGAGCCAATCAGGAACTGACGGATTTGATCCAAGCACTTGGTTGCGGAACAGGGGAAATATATGATGAAAAGTCGTTAAGATATGAAAAAATAATAATAATGACAGATGCTGATGTGGATGGTGCGCATATAGCGTCATTGCTAATGACTTTTTTTTATCGCCAAATTCCGCAGTTGATTGAGAACGGTCATTTGTATATAGCAATGCCGCCTCTGTACAGAGTAACCCAAGGAGGGCAAACACTTTACGCAAGAAATGAATCTCACAAAGACGAGATGATTTTGAAAAATTTTTCAAGCAAAAGCAAAGTTGAGATAAGTAGGTTTAAGGGTCTCGGAGAGATGCCAGCAGCGCAGTTAAAAGAGACCACTATGTGTCCCAAAAACCGTAGTCTGTTGCGTGTAACGATTCCTTTTGGCTCCGCCGCCAATAACGTGTCAAACGAAAGCGAAAGAGACGAAAAAGCCCGGTTAGATAAAACTGTGGAGACACTAATGGGAAGAAAACCTGAACTTCGTTTTGCTTACCTTCAGGAAAATGCGCGATTTGTATCTGAAATTGATGTGTAAGAGCCTCATTTCCAGCGATGTATTAGTTCCCCTCTTTCTCAGCTATAGCCTCCAGTGCTGCATAATCCGGTTCTACACCGCTCTTTGCCTGAACCATCGCCGCCTCTCGGGCTTTTGTCATTAAAACTAATGATTCATTGTAGGGAACAGCGATATCGAGGGCCTTCGCCTCTTGAACCAAGGCACCATTTAACGAATCTATCTCTGTAAGACGACCAGCATCAATATGTTGCTGCATAGATGGTTTATTATATCTGGATTTGGTCAGCTTTTTTACGTAACCAATCATATCGTTATTGGATAACTTGATACCTTTCGCATTAACGACTTGCATAATTTCTTCAAGGATTTTGGTTTGCAACTCATTTGCACTAAAATTTCGAGCAACCTCCCCAGATCTTAAGCCAGATACTGCGCAAACCGGATTAACCCCACAATTTACTATGAACTTACTCCATATAACGCTCATAATATCGCTCGCTAATTCTGGAGACAATTGTGCTTTTCTAAAAGCATCATATAAAATATCTACTCTTGCACTTTTGTCACCCGATACTTCTCCTAAAAACGTTGGTCCTTCATTGGTATGCACTGTGTGACCCATCCCCCGCAACTCCGCACTATGGTAGCTTATTCCACCTACTACTCGGTCGCTTCCCAGAGCCTTCATCAGCGCTTCAAGGTTTCCGATACCATTCTGAAGAGTAATGGCCCATCCTTCCGGCTTAAGCACCAATGCGGCGACATCTGCAGCGTCTATTGTTCCACTTGTGTGAGCCTGAAACAGTACAATATCCGCAGTGTTCTCCAATTCATATGGATCGGCAGTCGCGTTGACTCTGTACAATCCATCACCTTTAACACCAGATAATTGGAAACCTTTTCTTTTTATTGTATCTACATGCTCTTGGTTAGTATCAAAAAAATCTACTGAATAACCAGCCTCTACAAGCCTTAGTCCATACATACCACCCATTGCGCCAGCACCAATCACACAGTATCGCATTTGAACCCCCTTCCCTAATACCTCTTCAAGTCAAATTAGCTACATTGATTTAAGCATTTCAATGTGCAACACCCCATCTTCGTCATGTGGCCCAGCAATAAAGCGGTAGCCTAGACTCTCATAGAATTTCTTTAAGTATTCTTGCGCATTCAACCTAACTACCCTCGTGCCATATAGAGTTCTACAATGCTTGTGTGCTTCCAACATAAGTTCTCTACCCAGCCCCATTCCTCTGTATTTTTTTTCTACCAAAACACGGCCTATCGCCGCCTCTTCATAGATAGTTCCTGGCGGAATAATTCGGCAATAAGCAATCAATTCGTCCTGTTTATTAATTCCTAACAAATGCGATGACAGTATGTCGTAGTCGTCGATATCAGAGTAAATACAAGTTTGCTCTATTATAAAAACCTGCTGCCGGATTTTTAATATTTCGTGTAGCCGTGTCACAGAGATCCTCTTCAGCTCAGCACACGTCCATTCACAGGTTAATCTCCTATTCATTGCCTGGCCAATGTTTTTTGTTTCCGGCCAAGCCGAACGCGAGCAATAGCTGTCAATGGAGCTAACTTTAAATTTTTGGTTGGTAAATCAGATAGCCAAACCGATAACACCGACAAGGTTGCTTGTCTTGGGTGACCAATTGCTATCGCAGTGCCAGTATCGGCCGCTATACGCTCTAATTCCTTTAATCGAGAGGCCACCTCATTTTCACTATCAATATCATCCAAAAATACATCCCTCGCTACGATTGGCATTTCAAGATTGTGGCCTAACTTTATAGCTACAGACCGCGATGTTGTAACAGAATCAAGAAAAAGGTATCCACGCTCATTTAAGTAACTCAAAACGACTTCCATCGAACGCTGATCAGAGGTAAACAGGCTCCCCATGTGATTATTCACCCCAACAAAATTGGAAAACCGCCCCAACGAATGAGTGAGCCGCGCCTGTAATTGTTTTTCAGTCATATTTACCATCAAAGCACCCGGGCCAGGGTTCGCGTTACCCTCCGGCTCCATGGGCAAATGAACTAACAACTCGTGTCCCTGATCAACCGCGGTCTTGGTTTGCTCTAAAAGGTCTCTAGCATAACTAATATATGAAAGTGTCAGCGGGGAGGGCAAAGCAACAGCCGTCTCCGATCTATAACGATCAAGTCCCATGTCATCCAGTACAATAGCCACCAGTGGCGACCGACCGTCTAGAGAGAACGGAACGGCATTATCCAGCCATTTGTCTCTATTATTTCGTCTGGTTACAGTCGATAAACTGCCTCTTAACTCCGGAACAGACTTTACTTCCGTCATTTCAATAGTTTTTCGATGAGACTCTACTTTAGGGTCAGATAACGGGAGCAATTTCTTACTATAGCTCCTAGTGATTACCGTAACCATTCCTTTTTTTTTCTCAGATTCCGAGATTTCTCCCTGATCTCCAAATTTTATCCCAATCACCAGTCCACCCAAAAAAACACTTAGTGCTCCGAATAGCAGTATGAATGGTTTACCTAATAAAAAGATTTTCATCCGATCCACATTAACAATCACACCACCCAGCCTGCGGTCCATTTTTTTTAGAAAAAATAAATCGCAGTTGCCTGATATTGATCTCTTTTCTTTCAATCTCTTTCACACTCGCTCACATATTGATATAACAGATTTATCCGTGGCTAACAAAATCCATAATGACTTTTACTGAAGAGAGCAAAATGTTTCTCCTGGTCGACAATTACGATAGTTTTACATACAACTTATGGCATTTCCTAGAACAACTGGGTGTAAGTGTCGCAGTAAAGCGCAACGACAAAGTTTCAGTACAACAAGCCCTAAATACTAAACCAAGAGGTATTATTATTTCCCCGGGCCCATGCGATCCAGCCAAAGCCGGAATAAGTTTGGATTTAATAAAAAGTGCACCTCTCGATTTACCCATTTTGGGCGTTTGTTTAGGCCACCAATGCATAGGACAGGCCTTTGGAGCAAAAGTAATCAGAAGTTCGACGCCAATGCATGGGAAACTTAGCACTATTGAACATTATGGAGATAATATATTTAAAAATATCCCTCAGAAATTTACAGCGACCAGATACCATTCGCTCATTGTTGAAAAGTCTACGCTGCCAAAATGTATAGTAGTTACAGCAGAGACTGAGGATGGCCTCATAATGGGCTTAGCCCACAAGAAAAGGCCCGTTTATGGTGTTCAATTTCATCCGGAAAGCATAGCGTCCGAGTATGGATACACATTGTTGTCAAACTTTCTTGAATTAGCTGGTGTAGCAGCTATCTCAAACAAGGTTATTGATAACCTCCAACAAAACCTAATAAGGACGAAATAATGTCCGACTATATTGCAGATCTAAAAGAACTAATAGCCGTAGTAGCAGAAGGCACTAGCCTGACAGAAAAACAGTCGCAGGAAGCATTCGAAATTATTATGTCGGGGGACGCTTCTCCATCCCAAATAGGCGGATTTCTGATGGCGATGAGGGTCAGAGGTGAAACTGTTGCTGAAATTACGGGAGCAGCTCGAACCATGCGGGCCAAAGTTACAAGCATTAAAGCTCCGGAAAACGCTATAGACACGGTGGGAACCGGAGGAGATTCGTCGGGTACTTATAACATTAGCACCGCAAGCAGTTTTATTGTTAGTGCAGCAGGAGTGCCAGTAGCGAAACATGGAAACAAGGCATTGTCTTCAAAAACAGGAGCCGCCGATGTTCTAACACAGTTGGGTGTAAATCTCGATTGCGATATGTCACTAGTTCAAAAAGCAATGGATGAATTAGGTATTTGCTTTCTAATGGCGCCACGACACCACACAGCGATGCGCCACGTGGCGACCAGCAGATTAGAGCTGGGCACTAGGACTATCTTTAATTTGCTTGGACCATTGGCGAACCCGGCCAAGGTTAAGCGCCAATTGGTTGGCGTTTTCGCCGAATCATGGGTCGAACCTATTGCCCACGTGCTTAAAAGTCTAGGTTCTGAACGAGCATGGGTAGTGCATGGCTCAGATGGGTTAGATGAAATAACCACCACCGGATCAACAAAAGTCGCCTCACTCGATGGAAATTTAGTAACCACCTTCCACATTCATCCATCTGATATTGGCTTATCAATAGCCAAGCCAGAGGCCTTAAAAGGTGGATTTCCTCACCAAAATGCATCAGCGCTACTCGAACTTCTTGACGGAAAAAAATCTGAATATCGAGATATTGTTATTTTGAACTCCGCCGCATCACTTGTGATAGCTAACCATGTTGACAATCTGTTAGACGGTGCTGCTATTGCCAACAATATGATCGATAGCGGTAAGGCTAAAGAAAAACTTAATCAATTAATCAAGATCACGAATTTATCTGGCTGAACGGATCATGAATAATATACTTCAAGAAATATGCGCCCAAAAGCTTAATCATATCGAACAGTGTAAAATCACGAAACCTGAAACTGAGCTTCTGAAAGTACTGCAAGAAGCTTCGCCCGTGAGGGGCTTCTATAAAGCGTTGAAAAAGAGTTCTGTGTCAGGGTATGGCCTGATAGGAGAAATAAAAAAAGCCTCACCCAGCAAAGGATTAATAAGAGAAGATTTTGATCCGGAAAGTTTGGCAACGGCATATGAGAAGGGTGGCGCCTGCTGCCTATCCGTATTGACCGATGAACCCTTCTTTCAAGGCCACGATAATTTCTTGATTCAGGCACGAGCTTCCAGCTCACTTCCCATTCTGCGTAAAGATTTTATGCTAGATACATATCAGGTAACCGAAGCTCGCTCCTTAGGAGCCGATTGCATCCTCTTGATTATGGCAGCCCTCAACTTTGCCACTGCGGATAGGCTTGAAAAATACGCCTTCGAACTGGGGATGGATGTAATACTAGAAGTCCATAATGAGGAAGAATTAACTCAGGCATTAACTATGACCTCCCCTCTTATCGGGATAAATAATCGAAATCTCAAGACAATGACTACTGAAATAGCTACGACAGAGAAGTTAATTGCGTTGGCCCCGTCAGATAGGGTTATTATTTCGGAAAGTGGCTTAACTACCTCAGAAGATTTGTCAAGAATGGCTGCCGCTGGAGCACGGTGTTTTTTGATTGGAGAATCTTTAATGAGGCAATGCAACGTTGAGAGGGCAACCCGGATGTTACTGTCCAACCCTTCCTGATTTAATTAAGAAAGATCAAACTATGAAAGAGCTTACACACTTCGATAAAAACGGAAACGCCGTTATGGTTGATGTAACTCAAAAAATGGCAACTGAACGTATAGCTGTGGCAGCCTGCGATGTCATAGTTAAACCTTCAACTATGGAGCTAATCCTAAAGGGAGGAGTGAAAAAAGGGGATGTATTATCCGTTGCCAGACTAGCGGGAATTATGGGTGCAAAAAAAACATCAGACCTTGTTCCTTTGTGTCACCCGCTATCTCTTTCTTCAGCCGAAATCAAACTCTCTTGTGATTCACAAAAAAATATTGTCCGCATAGAAGGCACATGCAAAGTTATAGGTCCCACGGGCGTTGAAATGGAAGCGCTAACAGCAGTCAGTGTAGCCGCACTCACCATATACGATATGTGCAAAGCGATTGATCGTGGAATTAAAATAACAAATGTCAGGCTAATCAAAAAAGCCGGTGGCAAAACAGGAGTATGGGGTGATCAATCAACCATTGATATCGGTTAGTGAAGCATTACAACGTATAACCAGAAATGTTTCAGTGGTCGCGGCTGAGGAAGTTTCACTTACAGCTGCTCTGGGAAGAGTGACTGCCTCCTGTATAAAGTCACGAAGAACTCAGCCTCCCGTTGATGTTTCAGCTATGGATGGTTACGCTGTTCGTAATGAAGATGTAACTGAGGTACCATGTACTCTAATAAGGGTTGGAAGCGCTCCAGCAGGAGGCCAATATACGGGTACTATCAAGGCAAACGAGGCTGTGCGAATATTTACAGGAGGACCAGTTCCTCATGGAGCGGACACTATTGTTATTCAAGAACATGTTGATGCTCGCTCGGAACAAGACGGTACAATTATAACTATTAAGAAATCGGCTCCTATAGGAAAATATATAAGAAAAGCTGGATTGGATTTTAGAAACGGTGATATTGGCATAGCTGATGGGAAACTCCTTAATGCTCGGGATATCGGCCTAGCAGCCTCTATGAATATTCCGTGGATAACAGTGAGGCGCAAGCCAAGAATCGCAATATTAGCGACAGGTGACGAAATCGTCCGGCCAGGAGAGGAAATAGGTCAAGATCAAATCGTCAGTTCTAACAGTTATACCCTTGCTGCTATAGTTACGGCATGCGGAGGGGAACCTCTAATTCTAGGCATTGCTCCAGATAAAGAAGATGGAATCAGCGCATTAGTGCAACAGGCTCTTGCGGTTGATCTATTGGTAACAACAGGGGGAGCCTCCGTGGGTCAACACGATTTAATCAGAGAAGCATTGGACAAAAAACACCTAGGTCCAATGGGCCTCGATTTGAACTTTTGGAAAATCGCCATGAGGCCTGGAAAGCCGCTAATATTCGGAAATCTAAAAGATATGCCGCTACTAGGTTTGCCAGGGAATCCAGTTTCTACAATGATATGTGGTTTAATTTTTTTAAAGCCTGCCATAGAGACTATGCTTGGATTAAAACCGCAGCAACCTCCCACTAGATCTGCGCGGCTAACCCGCGAAATAGGTAAAAATGACGAAAGGCAGGACTATCTTAGGGCTAATTACTCAGTCGCTGATGATGGAGAGCTGTTAGTAGCTCCGTTCGAACGTCAGGATAGCTCAATGATGGCTATTCTGGCCAAAGCTAACTCTCTAATAGTGCGTGCGCCTCATGACCCACCCCGTAGCAAAGGAGAAACAGTTCAAATAATATCACTTAATGACATTTTTTAGAATGGCAATCGAGATAATTACCTTCTTGAAAGCCACAAAAAAACAAGATTATAAAGATAAAAGAAACGTATTTAATGGTTTTAGTTGACCAATTCAGGAGTTCTCTATGACTAGCGAAGGCGAAAGTCTACTGCAATCGCGTATCCCCTCCCCTAACCCGGAGTGGTTATCTCAAGTAAGGGAAGATATAATTGAGCCCGATTTACCTATTATTGATCCCCATCACCACCTCTGGGATATGAAGGGAAATAGATATCTATTGGATAACCTTTTGGCAGATCTCGGTTCTGGACACAATATCGTCGCGACCGTTTTCTTGGAAT
This sequence comes from uncultured Nisaea sp., assembly GCA_964342575.1. Classification (GTDB taxonomy): domain Bacteria; phylum Pseudomonadota; class Alphaproteobacteria; order Thalassobaculales; family Thalassobaculaceae. The sequence goes on from CAYFGZ010000029.1 coordinate 9,847, forward strand.
GTGCTGCCATGTATCGCAGCGATGGCCCAATTCACATGCGTCCGATAGGAGAAACAGAATTCGTAAATGGTATTGCGGCAATGGCGGCTAGCGGAAAGTATGGAAAAACGAAAATTTGCGCAGGCATTGTAGGTTTTGCCGATTTAACTTTGGGTGCCTCTGTAGCCGAAGTTTTAGAAGCCCAAATAGCGGCGGGTAACGGACGGTTTAAAGGAACGCGTTACGGCGCCGGGTATGACCCCAGTCCAGAAATCAATAATAGTCACACGAACCCACCGCCAGGAATATATAATAACACTAAATTCCGCGAGGGCTTTTCCAAACTCAAAGACTATGATCTATCCTTTGAGGCTTGGCTTTACCATACTCAAATATCGGACGTGTGTTCTTTGGCCGATGCCTTCCCCGATCAGCGCATAGTTCTCAACCATTTTGGAGGTCCAATGGGTATAGGACCCTACATGGGAAAAACGGAGGCTGTCTTTTCCGATTGGAAAAAATCGATTAAGGATCTTTCGAAAAGACCCAACGTGTATGCTAAACTAGGTGGTCTGGGGATGGTTATTAATGGTTACAAATTTGAGGAAAGATCCGCGCCCCCTTCCTCAGAAGCACTTGCTGGATTATGGCGCCCCTATTTTGAAGAAACTATCCAGGCCTTTGGGGTGCAGAGGTGCATGTTTGAAAGTAATTTTCCGGTTGATAAAGTAACATCAACCTACGCTGTATACTGGAATCTTTTTAAACGTATAGCATCGGGAGCAACAGCAAGTGATAAGAAATATCTATTTCACGACACAGCGAAGACTTTTTACAATCTATAACTTTAGTCCTTCTATTCACGATTTGGGATTAACAAATAATAACGCTCCACGCCGGAAAACTTGACATTTGATGAGAACCTAAGTAGAACAAACCACAGATGTTTATGGTTTGTTCTAAAATAACTAAGAGATGAAACAGATGCTAACCCAGAAACAATACGAACTTTTGGTTTTTATAGAAGAAAGTCTGGAAGCCAAGGAAGTCGCCCCATCGTTTGATGAAATGAAAGATGCATTAAACTTAAAATCTAAGTCAGGAATCCATCGGTTAGTCTCGGCTCTGGAAGAAAGAGGATTCATACGGCGTTTGCCGAATAAGGCTCGAGCGCTTGAAGTTATAAGATCATCACGAAAAATGGAGCCCAAGTCTAATAATTCTGTACCTCCATACTCTAGACGATTGGGGGGCTTTTCGCCGAACGTTATCCCAGGAAACTTTGTTCGGTCTTCTTCTCTCAAAAATAAAAACTATGAAGATTCGATTGAAATACCCCTCTATGGAAAAATAGCAGCAGGCAACCCAATCGAAGCGATATCCGACCCATCAGAAAAAATTATGATCCCTCCGCATCTGGTGAAAGATGGAGATCACTATGCTTTACAAGTGGCAGGTGACTCGATGATAGAGGAGGGCATTTTTGATGGTGACACAGCCATTATTGAGCGCTGCGATACCGCTGAAAACGGAGCTATTGTAGTAGCCTTAATAGAAAACGAAGAAGTTACTTTAAAAAAACTGAGAAAACGGAATCACTCAATTGCATTAGAGCCAGCAAATTCCGAATACGAAACCAGGATATTTGGCCCGGATCAGGTAAAACTCCAGGGTAGACTTGTAGGATTAATGCGAAAATACTGACATACGGGAAACTAGGTTGAGATTTTTTACCAACATATTTTTCAATAACCTTAAACAAGACATATGAAATTTATTCCGCTTCATTCTTCCTTAGGCGCTGTTGTTGAAAATTTTAATTGCAACAATGCGGCAGAACATGACGCAAATCTATTAGTTTCAGCACTCGAGCAATGGCAAGTTTTACTATTTCGGAATCAGACACTGACAGATGGGTCGTTCGCTCAATTCTGTCGAAACTTTGGCAAGCTGGAAATTTTACCAGAACCCGAAAAACGTCACCCCGAATACCCCGAAATTTTCAACCTAACTAATGTCAAAAGTGACGGTTCTCTAACGCACCGTGAAGAACCGCAGGCCGTGTTTTTAAGAGGCGCCGGTCGCTGGCATACCGATAGTAGTTTCCGTGAAAATCCAAGTTTGGCAACAATGCTTTATGCACTTACAGTACCGCCAATAGGAGGGGACACGGAATTCGCCAACATGATCTCCGCGTTTGAGAGTTTAAGCACTAAAGAAAAAACCGTTTTTAAAAGATTAAATGCTATACATTCGTATAAATACAGCCGTTCAACTAATCCTGGAAAACTGAATCCTATTAGCGCCAAAGAACTAGCTAAAGTTCCAGAAGTGATACATCCGCTAGTTAGATCTTTGCCCGATGGACGGGAAAGTATTTATATAGGAACTCACGCTTCACACATCTTTGACAGAGACGTTGACGAAAGTCGTCAGTGGCTTAGAGACTTAGAAGAACGAATGACTAATTTAAACAATGTGTACCGTCATAGGTGGAGGAAAGGCGACCTTTTGATTTGGGACAACAGATCGACTCTACACCGTTTAAGAGAGTACGACATCGATAAGTATCCTCGTGTTATGAAGCGCTGCACCGTCGCCGGCCATGGAAAAGTGCTTCCCACTACTTCTTAATCAAAATCAGATAATTCAGGGGATGTTTGACCTAGAAAGCTAATCTGGTATCTTCAGGTTGCGACCCTATAATAAAAACTACTTGATTCTTGGAGTGGGTAATGCACGCTTATAAAAAAGGTCAATCGGATATCTAGTCAAAATAGTCCTGCTTATATAAGCGAATTTGTAATATTTAGCACGCGTAAACCATTAGCATCTAACTATGATTAAAAGCAAACACGCCTATAATCGATGTTTCAGGTAAATTGATTCTAAGAAATATAGCAATATGACAGTTGTAACACGTTTTGCCCCCTCACCTACTGGCTACCTCCATATCGGTGGCGCTCGGACCGCTTTATTCAATTATTTATTTGCTCGAAAACACGGTGGAAAATATCTAATACGTATAGAGGACACTGACCGCAAAAGGTCAACTGAGAGTGCCATCACTGCAATCTTTCAAAGCCTGGAATGGTTAAACTTGATGGGAGATGAAGCTCCAATTTTTCAACACTCTCGGTTAGATCGTCATAAAACCGTAGTAAAAGAATTACTAACAACAGGAAAAGCTTACCGCTGTTATTGCTCTCCCGAAGAGTTAGATCAAATGCGTGTGCTAGCGTTAAAGCAGGGCAAAACAGCTCTATACGATGGAAAGTGGCGCGATAGAGACCCCGCAGATGCGCCCCCTGGCAGTAAACCAGTAATCCGCTTAAAAACTTCCCTTGAAGGAAAAACAGAAATTAATGATCTGGTGCAAGGCAGCGTTTCAATACAAAATGCTATGATCGACGACTTTGTGCTGCTGCGAGCAGACGGAACTCCAACCTATATGCTTTCAGTCGTTGTAGATGATCACGACATGCAAATCACACATGTTATAAGAGGAGACGATCACTTAAATAACGCTTTCCGGCAATTTCAACTTTTTGAAGCATTAAACTGGAATATTCCTGATTTTGCTCATATCCCATTGATCCATGGTCCCGATGGAGCCAAGTTGTCAAAACGGCATGGAACTCTAGGGGCAGAAACTTACCGCGAAATGGGGTATTTGCCAGAAGCTTTGTGTAATTATCTTTTGCGACTTGGCTGGGGGCATGGAGACGAAGAATTTATATCCCGAAATCAAGCTATCGAATGGTTTGACCTGGGAGCGGTTGGTCGATCTCCTTCCCGACTTGACGAAAAAAAACTCGATCATCTAAACGCGGAATATATTCGTACCACTAGCAACTCAACCCTATTTGAAGCTATTTTGCCTACGCTCGCACAACAGCCGGGCGTAAATATAAATAACACCACAAAAGAACGCATAAAGCAGGGGATTGTAGGACTGAAGCCGCGAATAAAGAATACAAAAGAACTTGCGGAAAAAGCTGTTTTTTATGCTGCTTCTGTACCATTAAGCATGGATGAGAAAGCTTTAGAGATTTTACACGATGGAGCTCGACAGCTGCTTAATGGTCTTTTAGAACCATTGTACAACTTAAAAAATTGGACGGAAACTGATATAGAGGAAACTATAAAAGCTTATGCTGAAGGCCAGGGCGTAAAGTTGGGAGCAGTTGCTCAACCGCTGCGAGCCGCCTTAACAGGTACTGTTTCCTCACCGGGAATTTTTGAGGTTTCAAAAATTCTAGGAAGGCAGGAAGTTGTTTTGCGTATCAACTCGGTTTGCGGAAAGGTGAATGGGGCAGTAGAATAGAAGGGGTATGCATACGGCATCGACCGAAGTCTAAAAGAGTGGAGATAAAAGGAACAGATAGCATGAACGAGAAAAACTCGGGAACCTTCACCCTAATCAACGATAAGACGGGTGATAAGTATACCCTACCTGTTATAGACGGAACTACCGGACCGAGCGTAATAGATGTTCGACGTCTTTACGGAGAAACCGATCACTTCACTTTCGACCCCGGCTATACTTCGACTGGATCGTGTGAGTCGGGCCTTACCTATATCGATGGAGACAAGGGAATATTGCTCCATCGAGGTTATCCAATAGAGCAATTAGCAGAGCAAAGTAACTTCTTAGAAGTAGCGCATCTGTTGTTATACGGGGACCTGCCAAACCAAGAAGAGTCCGAAAAATTTGTAAAGACTATTACTTACCATACTATGCTACACGACCAATTAATGAATTTTTATCGTGGCTTCCGCAGAGATGCGCACCCCATGGCCATCATGTGCGGTGTCGTAGGGGCATTATCATCGTTTTACCATGACTCGACCGACATAGCTGACCCACACGCTAGAATGGTCGCTTCATATAGATTGATAGCGAAAGTGCCAACTATCGCAGCCATGGCTTTTAAATATTCTCTAGGACAACCGTTTAACTTCCCTCAAAACAAGCTAACCTATGCGGAAAATTTCCTACAGATGCTTTTTGGGGTGCCATCGGAGGAATACGATATCAATCCAGTTTTGGCACGTGCGATGGATCGTCTTTTAATTTTGCATGCTGACCATGAACAAAATGCCTCTACCTCTACTGTGAGACTGGCCGGCTCATCCGGCGCAAATCCGTTTGCTTGTATCGCTGCAGGCATAGCTTCTCTTTGGGGTCCAGCTCATGGGGGCGCAAATGAAGCTGTTCTGAACATGTTAAATGAGATCGGAGATAAAAGCCGAGTTGGAGAGTTCGTAAAAAAAGCTAAGGACAAAGACGACCCATTTCGACTTATGGGTTTTGGTCACCGGGTATATAAAAACTATGACCCTCGAGCAACAGTTATGATGCAAAGTTGTCACGAAGTGCTAGAAGATCTAGGCATCGATGATCCACTATTAGAGCTCGCTATGGACTTAGAAAAAATAGCCAGAGAAGACGACTATTTTGTCGAACGTAATCTTTATCCTAATGTGGATTTTTACTCAGGCATTATTTTAAAGGCTATGGGCTTTCCCTCGAGTATGTTTACTGTTTTATTTGCTGTAGCTCGCACAACTGGCTGGATTGCCCAGTGGAAAGAAATGATAGAGGATCCAAGTCAGAAAATTGGTAGACCACGACAGTTATACACAGGCCCCATCAAACGCGACTATATTCCTTTGAAGGACAGGTGATTTCGCCTAGTTTTAGCGATAGTGATTAAGTCATTAGCTTCTCAACTGTTGATGTTGCTGTAGAACAACATTGATAAATATGTCACACCCTTTAGATCTTCATCAGGATGGTGATCATCTAGATTGACTTGGGTTATAGAAAGCTATACTCCAACCTGCATCTTTTACAGTAAATGGGAGCTCGGTACCAGTTTTGGGCTTTGAACTACTCGGTCTCAGTGAACAGGTGCTTAGCGCTGTAGTGGACGCAGGCTACTCAACACCTACACCAATACAGGAAAAGTCAATTCCGATCGTATTAATGGGAAATGACGTGTTGGGATGTGCTCAAACGGGCACCGGCAAAACAGCTTCGTTTACATTACCGATGATCGATATATTGGCAGCTGGAAAAGCGAAGGCAAGAATGCCGAGATCACTAATTCTTTGCCCTACCCGAGAACTAGCGGCTCAGGTATCAGAAAATTTCAGGACGTACGGAAAAAATAATAATTTATCTATGGCGTTATTAATTGGAGGAGTTACCCTCACTGACCAGTTGCAAACACTGGACCGCGGAGTTGATGTATTAATAGCGACGCCAGGAAGACTTCTGGATCATTTCGAACGTGGAAAGATCCTGTTAAACGATGTTAAAATACTAGTTATTGATGAAGCTGATCGTATGCTAGACATGGGCTTTATACCTGATGTAGAAAAAATAGTATCGGTTTTGCCCAAAAATCGGCAGACGCTGTTATTTTCCGCAACTCTAGACAGAAGCATTCGGAAGCTAGCCGACGATTTTCTCATAGATCCAAAAGAAATCACAGTTGCACCACCGGCGTCTACCGCCGATACAGTATTACAAAGGGTTATATATACGGAATCCAAAAGTAAGCGGCGAGATTTACGTAGACTATTAAGCAGCGAAGCAGTCTCAAATGCCGTTATTTTTTGTAATAGAAAAAGAGATATCGGTATTCTATATCGGTCACTGATGCGTCATGGGTTTGATGCGGCCGAACTGCATGGCGATCTTCCACAAGCAGCCAGAATGTCAACGCTAGAAAAATTCAAATCAGGAAATGTTAAGCTACTTGTTGCGAGCGACGTTGCAGCAAGAGGTTTGGATATAGAGGGGCTCAGCCACGTATTTAATTTTGATGTGCCCACCAATGCAGAAGATTATGTTCACCGCATTGGCCGCACCGGGCGGGCTGGAAAAGATGGGCGCGCATTCACTATAGCAACAAGTGAAGATGAAAAATACCTTGAAGCAATTATTAAATTGATCAATCAAAATATTGAAGTATTAAAATTAGACGATCTTATAGACCAAAATATTGTTAGCAGAAATAACCCCAAATTAAACAACCTCCCAAATAAGAAAAAGATCAATAATCCTTCCTCAAAACCTCACCATAATGTTGACAATACTCGAGTCAAATCACGAAAAAGAACAAAAACACCGGAGCTACCTAAGGAGGGTACCTCAGCAGGCAATAATCAATTTGGAGAGAGAATACCACCCCCGGTAATGCCTAGCTCACCAACTATAGGAATGGGAGATCACGTGCCAGCCTTCCTACTACGCTAACAAGGCACTATGCGGAATCCGGCACAGAATAGCATTAAATTAGCGTGTTAGTTTGTTGCAGCTGAATAGCAGAAACAGCCATAGAAACTGCAGCTTGCGATGGGTCGATCACCATCACTCCTAGTCTATCTTGGAGGCGTAATCGGTAACTTGCCATGCCCGCGCACCCCATAATCAACACCGACGCCCCTCTTTCATCACGTAATTCTTTGCCCACGTCTTCCATTCTAGCAAAGGTATCTACTTCATTATTCAAGGCAGTCACACCCACTCCAATAGCCAAATCTCCGGCCAATCTAGCTTCTAATCCCAGAGACCTAATATATCGGAGATGACGTGGGATAGATCTTTCCAGGATAGCAATTATTCCAAAACGGTCACCCAGAGATAAGGCAGTTAAGATACTGCTCTCTGCTATTCCAAAGACCGGTTTCTTAGTAACTTCTCTGGCAGCATAAATTCCAGGATCAGAAAAACAGGCGACGACAAATGCGTTAGCTCTTTTTTCATGTTTTTTTATGAGATTTACAATCTGAATTGCTACCCCGTCCGCATCCTGCTGGCACTCAATTCCTGGTGGACCACCAGAATTTGTTATACTTTCTATTAATGGTGCCCCTTTAATTCGAAGTGGTTCAAACGCTTTATCCATTGCGTCAGTAACATTTTTTGTGCTGTTAGGATTAATAACGATAATACGATCAACCATTTTTGTTGCTCCTATATTGCCTTAAGCCCTTTGTCGACAATTTCATAAACATCTCTCGATAATGATTTAGAGTTCTTAATGCGCTTCAGACTGGTAAGCATTAAGCCCCTACGAATTTCGTCATAGCTTTTCCAACGTGTCAACTGTGTGACCAGCCTCGCTGCTATTTGCGGGTTATATTTATCTAGTCGCAGAATAACATCGGTTAGAAACCGATAACCTCGGCCCCCAGCATTATGAAAATGCAGAGGATTATGGGTCGATAGAGTGCCAATAAGCGCACGAACCCTGTTTGGGTTTAATATATCATAAGAGGGCTGGTTTGATAACTCAATGACATGCTCTAGGGTTCCAGCAAGTGTAGATGATGCGGCGAGCACAAACCATTTGTCCAACTCTAACGGATCATGCCTCCAATTATCATAAAATTTAGCTAACGCTTTACTCCGTTCTATACACTCCACATTATTTAGCGCCTGGAGTCCACCAATCGTATAGGTCATCGTCTCGGATGTTGTCGCTTGCTGGAAAGCCATATTGATAAACTTTTGTTCTCCACTTCCTACCAAATAACCAAGAACCGAATTAACCAAAGATCGCGCCCCCATAGCTCCAGGCGATAAATCACGATTGTTGTATTTCTCAGCTAAGCATGTGTATATATTTTCGAGAATTGGGGATAGCCGTTTGCCAATATTACAAAAAAGAAAGGAACGCGCTGAATGGACATTTTCTACATCAATTAGCTCCATTTTCTCACAGATCTCTTTTTCTGTTGGAATTTGGATTAATTCAGCACAAAATCCTTCCTCTAAATCTTCATTAAGAAGAATAGAAGCAATGACATCGATATAATCCCTGTCAATTTCAAAATTTCCCCCTAATTGTTTTTTCTTGATCATTTCTAAAATCAGGTTTGTCGAATACTCTTGACCTGCATCCCAACAAACAAAAGGATCCCTTTCGTGCGACATTAGGACTAATAACTCTCGTTTAGATCGCTGCCTTGTAAGCTTCACAGGGCTAGAAAATCCCCGTAAAAGAGCAGGAATTGGTGCATCTTTTATTTTTTCAAAAATAAACGAGTGCTGTTCCTGAAAAATCTCTAAGGTTCTACTTTTACCAGCTTTCCCTTTCTCTCCCTTCAATTTCAAGGGATACTCCATGCCATTTTCGTCGAGTAAACCAGTTTCCACAATTATTGGAAGCGACACTTTAGTTGCCTGGTCTATAGTAGGAGGCGTCACTTGCCTAATAATAAGCGAAACCTCCTCTTTTTCTGCATCATGAGTCATCGAAATTATCAATTCAGGAGTCCCAGACTGCGTATACCAGAGTTTTACCTGCGATAAGTCCCGACCAGAGGCATCCTGCATAGCCAACAGAAAATCTTCACAAGTTACTGCATGACCGTCATAGCGAGCGAAGTAAAGTCTCATACCCTTTTGAAAAGTCTCCTCTCCCACCAAAGAATGAATTAGACGTATTACCTCGGCTCCCTTTTCATAAACTGTTGCGGTATAGAAGTTGTTAATTTCAATATATGAAGAAGGCCGCACAGGATGCGCGGTTGGGCTTGAATCTTCCGAAAATTGATACGTTCTTAGTAAGCTAACGTCGGTAATCCTTTTAATACCCCGTGAATTCGTATCAGCCGTAAATTCCTGATCACGAAAAACCGTTAAGCCTTCTTTAAGGCTTAACTGAAACCAATCGCGACAAGTCACCCGATTTCCTGTCCAATTATGAAAATATTCATGCGCTATTATAGATTGTATTCTCTGAAAATCGGTGTCAGTGGCCGTTTTATAGTCAGCTAATACGTAACGGCTGTTGAAAATATTTAACCCCTTGTTTTCCATAGCACCCATATTGAAATGGCTTACTGCTACTATCATGAAGAGATCTAGATCATATTCCAAACCAAACCGCTCCTCATCCCATTTCATAGCACGCTTTAGACACTCCATTGCGTAATGACACTTTGCTTCTTCCCCTGGTTCAACGTAAATCTTAAGGGAGACTTCTCTACCAGTTGCAGTAATAAAGTTATCTTCCAAGCACTCTAAATTTCCCGCTACGAGAGCAAAAAGATAGGAGGGTTTTGGAAATGGATCATTCCATTCAACGAAATGTCTACCTCTATCTAGATCACCACTACCTACCAGGTTTCCATTTGATAGAAGAATAGGATACAACTTTTTATCAGCAATAATCTTGGTCGAATAAACTGCCATGATATCTGGGCGATCAGGAAAAAATGTAATTCTCCTAAACCCTTCAGGCTCACATTGGGTACAATACATACCTTCCGATATATAAAGCCCCTCCAGGGCCATATTTTCTTTTGGATAGTTTACGCTATCGATTTTTATTTCAAATCGATCTCCTACATCTAAAATAGTTAGGATTCCATCTTCTATTTTATATTCGTTCTCTTCCAAACGGCGGCCTTCTAGCTCTATGCCAAGAAGTCCTTGATTTTCACCATTTAATACCAGTGGCGCTCCTTCTATTGCAGAATTAGGGTTCCTGTATCCACGGATCTTTGCTGCAACAACTGTCTCTTGATCTTCCAATTTAAATTCGAGCTTAACCGACTCTATTAAATACGGAGGGGGTTCATAATCTTCTAATTTTATAACCGAATGTTTCACTATTCGTATTTTCTGCTAATTAGCCATCCATCCACCATCGACCATAAGATTTTCACCTGTGATAAAAGAGGCGTCATCACTTGCTAAGAATACCACCGCAGAGGCTACATCTTCAGGTCGACCCAATCGTGGCCATGGAGTCCGATAATTGCTATACTGCATTGTTTCGGACGATACTGTCGGCCCAGTTCTGCCAGTCAAGATTTTACCAGGGGCCACAGCATTGCAGACAATCCCCTTTCTAGCATAATCGCCAGCTATTTGTCTGGTCATATATACAGCGCATGCTTTGCTGACCCCATAAGCAAAATCGTTAGGCGCCCGTATCATTCCATGTTGTGAGGATATGTTGACTATACGCCCCCTAACTTCAGATCCGTTTTTTATTTCTTGATTCAGCATCTGTTGTATAGCTCGTTTACAGCCAAAGAACATTCCCTTTGCTCCTACAGATAAAACACGATCCCATTCTTCTTCAGTTGTTTCCAGAAGCGCAGATCGGCCATGGGCTGCCGCATTATTTACCATTATATCTAGAGTACCATTTTCTTTTGCCACTTCTGCAATTAAATTATCAACTTCCAGCCAATTAGTAACATCACAGTAGCAAAACGTGACCTGTCCGCCCTGACTCTTTATAATGTTTAAAGTTGTGTCCCCTCCTTCCACCGGCCTCTCTCTGATATCGGCCACTACTACATGAGCACCCTCAGATGCCGCTTTTACACATATTGCTTTTCCAATACCTGAAGCACCACCAGTCACAACTATCACTTTATTTCTAAGGCGCATTTTTCAACTAAAAATCCAGCATGATCAGCATAGAATCGCTTTTTTAAGCAGCACGCTCGTCTTTATTAACTGTTGTGTACGCCAGCTTACAATGCTCGCTACAGTAGGGTCGTCCATCCTCAATTGGGTCCCCGCAAAATTTAAAATCGGAGGATCTGGGGTCGCCAAGCGGCCATGAGCACTTATGACGATCCCAATCCGCAAAAGTAAGCGGTGACAATTTACGTCTTTTTGGCTCAAATGGTTTGTCCGATCTAACAATTGGTGACTGCCGTTTTGGCAAACCCATCCTATGCACTTTCCCAACTACCGCGTTCCGAGTTACTCCCAATCTAAGTCCAATCTGAGTAATAGACAGCCCCTCTTCCCACAACTTCGTCAACTGCTCTAGACGTTCTTCATTCCAGACGCTTATTACCTGATTCGACATACTTGGCCCCCGTTTACCTATCGATAATATATTTTTGGTTTGAAAATTAGTTGCTACTAGATAATGTGCTATTAGTATACGACACTACTTAATATTGTAGATACTTGCAATATAGCAAACACTAAAAAATGCAACACATCGCATTTTTTTCAAATTCATGAAAAGGATACGACACTAATAAAAATTAGCGTCGTATATCAGGAATAACAACGACAACAGTCGCCAGCGCCATTAAACCGATAGATGAGACGATGGTAAGTGCCATTTGAGCACCAAACACATCGGCCAATAATCCCAAATTGAATAACCCGATCGGCCCACAACCGATACAAACCGATAATAACCCCATGAGCCGACTCCTAGCATTTTGCGGCGCTAAAATAAGAACTAATGTGCTTTGCATGGCTCCAAAACCAGCCATTCCTAAGCCTGACACCCATAATATTGAAATAGCTACACCGTAGTGTGTTGCAAAAGAAAGGCAGAAAACCCCAAAAACAAAAGTTATAGCGCCATATAGATAAAACCGACCGAACCATCTTGGTCTAATCAAAAAGGCTACTGCTAGGGCGCCAATGAAGGCCCCAGCCCCTTCGGCAGCGGACAAAATACCAACAAGGGCTGGCTCCACTTCGTACACAGAACGCCCCAGCACCGGAACCATAGAAGCATAGGGAAACCCAAATATGTTTAAAATAATTGTGATTAGAAATATGCCAATGAGCCTAGGAGATCCTTTTACGAGACGTACACCTTCTCCCAACATTTTAAAATACGGTTCGACTTTTTTATGCACTGATGGAAAATCGATTACCAATGAAGACGCTATAATAATGCAAAGAAAATGGGCAATTGCGGAGATAAGGAATGCCCCCTGCAGTCCAAGATACCCAAAAACAAATCCGCCCAAAAATGGTCCCAACATCCGAGTGACATTGTTGGTTGCAGAATCAAGTGAGATCCCACCACCAATCTTATCCGGCCCAGCGAACTCTCCCACCAACGTTCGCCTAACCGGATAATCTAGAGACCAACAAGTTCCATTTACAAACACACAAAGGCCAATATGCCAGATTTCCAACGCCGAATAGTAATCAAGCAACAATAAAACGCAAAGTGAACACGTGATTACTGTGAAGCCAAGGACCAAGAGATACTTTCTATTTACCTTCTCAGCGATTGGACCAATAAAGCTCCCAAATAATGCTAGTGGCACTTGTCGAGAAATAGTCATAAATGCTACCAGCAGGGCTGACGTAGTTATTTCGTATACGAAAATACCAATCGCCAGTGTCTCCAACCAACGCATGGTATTTCCAATTAAACCTAGCCCCCACACCCTGAGGTATCCAGGATTACGCAACAGTGCTAAAGGGTTATTAATCATATTATTTCAAACATTCTCATCCTAATATTTTTTTGGGCAGCCAAAGCGCTAAATCAGGGAAGATCATAACAAGCGCTAGAACTACTAAATCCAAAACAATAAATGGGATAACACCCTTATACATATGGCCCAAGGTAATCTGAGGCGGCGCTATTGCACGGAAATAGAAAATGGCTCCAGCCATAGGTGGGGTCAGATAACTTGTCTGCTTAACGACCAAAAACAAAACGGCAAACCATATGGGGTCGAAGCCAAAGGCCTGAATTATAGGAAAACCGATAGGAACAATTATGAGGATAATAGACAAACCGTCTAACACAAATCCCGCCAAAAATACTAGTGCAAGAATGAGAATTAATGTTCCCCATCTACCCAAATCCCAAAATTCAAGAACGCTACGGACAGCGTCGAAACCGCCTGATGACAAAAACACACTGGCAAACATAGTACCACCCACGACTATAGTTAAAATCATTGCCGTCACAGAAAGCGTCTTCACCATGGCATCGATCATAACCCCCAAGTTAAATCTACCGTAAAAAATTGTCATAACAATTGTACCTATAGCGCCCACTGCGGCGGCTTCTGTAGGTACTGCCACCCCAATCATAATGCTTCCAAGTACCACTACAATCAGAGCTAGTGGGGGGAAAAGCGCCGTTCCTGTCATTTTGAGTTTAACTGACAGGGCTAGGTCGTTATCTGGATGGGGAATCTTTGGACCCGCCATTGGATCAAATGAGCACCTTAGTATGATATATATGACATACAGAAACGCCATCAATAAACCTGGTATAAACATTCCAATAAACATATCGCCAAGAGACATTTCAGATACAGCTGCCAAAATAATAACGACTACCGAAGGAGGAATAATTGCACCTAATGATCCACCAGCTGTAATAGTCCCAGAGATCAAAGCCTTATCATAGCCGTGCTTAAGCATCACTGGCGTTGCTAATAAACCAACCACAGTTTCAGTGGCCCCAATTACGCCACTGCACGCCGCAAAAATAACACACATTGCAATCGTCCCAACCGCGAGCCCTCCAGGCAACCTTTGCGTCCAAAGGTGTATGGCTTCAAATAGTCGCTCTGCGGTTCCCGATTTTTCCAACATCGCTCCCATAAAAACAAACAGAGGTACCGCTGCTAAAATGGAAGCTCCCGTTATGTCATCTATTTTGTGCATAAAAACAAAAAATGCATTCTCACCAAACCTTATTAGGCCAAAGGCAAATGCCGTAGACATAAGGGCAAACGCAATTGGAACTCCTAGAAAAATAAGAGTAAGAAGAACTGGAAACATCCAAGTGACGATATCCATTCGTCTAGCCTTTAACTTTTTTTGCGAAAAAGAATAGAAACTCGATGTCCAGTCTTTATCGTTTCCGAAACCAACTGTATAGCAAACAAAAGAAAGCCAATTGCCACTGCCGATCTTACAGGCCATATAAGCGGATTCCAGCCAGATTCCCCGGAAACTTCTCCTATAACCCAAGAATTCCAGGCATAGTTTATTAAGCCCCAGGAAACCCAAAACATCAGTGGAACCATGCAAAATAGTAGTATGAAGAAATCAATAAGTTTACGGCTCAACTCCGGCATTCGGGCATAAAGAAAATCAATTCGTATATGCTCCGAATTTCGTGTTACTAAAGCTATACCAAGCGCAAAATGGGCGCCAGTCAACATGTAACTAAGCTCATATGCCCAAAAAGTTGGCAGGTTCAGCAAGAACCGAGCCAACGCTTCATAGGTCATTATCAAACCAAGAGGCAAAACAAGCGTAGCAGCCGTCACACCAACGCCTTTAGAAATATTATCAATCAAACTGCACAAACTTAACATTGCAATAAATTAGCACATCAAGGATAGCGAGTTCGAGTATTTATCATATTGAATTGTTATAATAGCGAAAGCGTAATATTAAGACTGATCGTTGATTTACAGTTGGGATAAAAGCGTGAAAACCGAAAAGCCAAGAATAGCCTTCATTGGGACGGGTGGAACAATCTCTTATACAGGTCGAAATAGTTTGGATGTTTGGGAATATATGGACTATGGGACACGACTAAACGTCTCGGAAATACTCTCAAAATTTCCCGAAATTGGCCAATCAGCGGAAATTGTACCCATTGACGTTCGGCAAGTTTCCAGTTCCGGTATAGTCCCCGAAGACTGGCTTGCGTTAGCAGCAACCATAAAAGATATAGATGAAAAATCCAAAAATATAGATGGTATTGTTATAACACACGGAACCGCAACCTTAGAGGAAACAGCTTACTTCATTAATCTCGTCGCCAAAACAGTCTTACCAATAGTGATTATAGGAGCGCAAAGACCATCAAGCGGTTTCGCAACTGACGCGGGGAGTAACCTCTTATCGGCAATCCGTGTTGCAGGATCCAAAGCCGCCAAAGGGTTAGGGGTATTGGTCGTATTAAATGAAGAAATACAAGCTGCCAGGGAGGTTACTAAAACTTCAACGCTCCGGCTTGAGACTTTTCAAACACCCGATCTCGGTATGTTGGGATATGCAGATCCCGACGGCGTGGTGGCGATCTACCGAAAACCCACACGCCTTCACACAACAGAAACTAATTTCAACACAACCAGCATTACCCAATTACCGCGAGTGGACATAGTGCCAAGCTATGCAGGTGCCGACGGAACGGCCGCAGAGGCTTTTTTATCTGCTGGCGCGGAAGGTCTTATAATTTCAAGTCTAGCCCCTGGTTTACCAACACCACTTCAAATGGATTCAGTGGATATAGCATTAAAAGCCGGAAAATTGATTGTTTATAGTACCAGAGCCGGAAGTGGCCGCGTATTGCGGAGGCAATCAATGATAAAAGAAGGCATTGTATCAGCGGATAATTTAAATCCACAAAAAGCTCGTGTATTAGCTATGCTAGCGTTAACGAAAACAAAAGACCCAGAGGAAATTCAAGAAATATTTGATACTCACTGAACATTCAAATTAAGACGGGAGTTATAGAAAATGGCCAAACAAGTGGGAGCTGTTGTGTTAGCTGAAATGTTGGAGGCCTATGGGGTAACACACGTATTTTTTCTCCCTGCTATACTGCGTAGGATGTTGCGGGAAATTGAGAGACGCAACTCTATCGAACGAATTCACGCACATTCTGAAGCGGGGGCTGCCTATATGGCGGATGGCTATGCCCGGGTAACAGGAAAGCCTGGAGTTTGCATGGCTCAAATAGTAGGGGCACTTAATTTGTGTGCTGGAATTAGAGATGCGTATCTAGCGAAGACTCCAATTATTGCTCTCACGGGTGGCCGGGAAGCCAATCATCGCGACCGATGGGCGTACCAAGAGGTTGATGACCTACCAGCATTCACTCCGTACACAAAGATGAATGCAGCTATCGATGACCCACAGCGCTTGCCCGATATGATCCGACAGGCCTTTAGAGTATCTACCACAGGAAGTCCCGGTCCAGTTCATTTGCAACTTTCCGGGAACAGCGGCCAGATTATAGAAGATGCAGAAATCGATTTTGATGGAATTAGTGAACCGCGTTTTGGTCAAGTGCCACCAGACCGTCCCCAACCCGACCCTCATCAAGTTAGAATCGCGGTAGAGAGAATTTCACAGGCTAAAAGACCCGTCATAGTGGCAGGAGCAGGTACACGTATGTCTGGAGCTTCTGAGGCATTAAATAAATTAGCTGACGTCATGCAATTGCCAGTAGCTACTTCATTAGCTGCAAAAGATGTCATTTTGGAAAATAATCCCCTCTCAGTTGGTGTAGTTGGCACATACTCAAGACGCTCCGCTAACCAGGTTGTTTCCCAGTCAGACCTTGTGATATTCATCGGTACGAGAGCCGGTGGAATGACCACTCATTTTTGGACTATCCCTCGGACTGGAACCCCAACTATTCAAATTGATATCGACCCCAGCGTAAATGGACGGAATTATCCAACCGACATATCCATCGTTGGTGATGCGAAGACAGTCCTAGAAAAAATGCTGGAATTAAACGCCCCAATCCCCAGTTCTCGCTCAAAATGGATTAAGAAGGTTCAAAAACTTTGTAACTCATACAAAGAAGACTTTTTCGACTTATACAGATCTAACGCACAACCAATCCGACCGGAGCGAATTGTATACGAATTGTCGGAGCAGATGCCAGAAAATGCGATCATAGTAGTAGACACGGGACATTCTGGCATGTGGATGGGAGGAATGTTCGAGCAGCGTTATGCGGGTCAAAGCTATATTCGTAGTTCTGGTCACCTTGGTTGGGCATTTCCAGCCGCCATTGGTGCCAAATGCGGTGCGCCTCATCGACCAGTGGTATGTTTTACTGGCGATCTCGGTTTTTGGTACCATATGGCCGAAATAGAAACTGCAGTCCGAAGCCAAATAAATACAATTACGGTAATAAATAACAATAATTCGGGGAATCAAGCTCTCAGAACTACAAAGAAGCTCTACGATGGAAGACTCACCAAGAAATCTGAACAATTGTGGGCCCAAAATAAAACTGACTTCGCAAAAATTGCCGAAAATATGGGGGCGGTGGGTATTAGGGTTGAAAAGGAATGCGATATATCACCAGCACTAAAAAAAGCCTTCAACATAAACGCCCCGGTAGTGTTAGATATAGTCAGTGATATAGAAATTGTCGCACCCCTAGCTTGGGAGGATGACTGTTGAGCTTAAATATACTTTCACTTACCAACTTGCCTCACTCCATCCAATGCCAGATAAGAAATATAGATCCGTCTCTCAAACTAACTATGGCCCCTGGATGGTTCGATGGTGAAATACGAGAAACATGGCCAAAATTTACCAGCGAGCGTTACCTTACAAACGGCTCGAATGGTAAAGGGACAAGAGAAGACCGGAATAAACTGCTCAACGAAGCCGAAATTGCCCTCGTTGGTTTTCCGTTTCCTTTAGATCTTCGGAAGCGATCCCCAAAATTAAAATGGGTGCATCAACGACCAGCGGGCTCGTCAAATATGTTACGTGGTGACCTTTGGGATACAAATGTAATTGTAACCTCTTCCAGGGGTTACGCCCACAATTTACCAATTGCAGAATATACGCTCTCTACGATTTTGTATTTTACTAAAGGGCTGAATAAAGCAGATGGAGAAAGGTATAGAGAGAAGTTTAGTGCTCAAGATTATCATCCACTACAACTCTCGGGAAAAACCATCTGCGTGCTAGGTGCCGGCGGAATCGGTCGAGAAGTAGGTCGTATATCATCGGCCTTGGGAATGCGGGTGCTAGGAGTAAGACGGACGGCGGCAGAAGCTACAAACGATTTTGAAAAAATTGTGGGTGTGGAGGAACTTCACAGCGTCTTAACCGAAAGTCATTACGTCGCGATCTGCTGTCAATGGACACCCGAGACTGAGAAATTAATAAATAAAAAAGCTTTCGATTGTATGCGACAAGACACAATACTCATAAATATAGCGCGCGGAGAAATTATCGATGAGGAAGCACTTATAGAAGCTTTAGCAAATAATAAATTACGTGGTGTGGCCTTGGATGTATATGTCGGCGAATTTGAGCGAAACCCGGATAAGCGACTTTGGACAGATAGCCGCGTGTTAATTACACCACACATTTCCGCCGCTTCCGACGTTAACAGTCACGGTGGAAATCAACTCTTTGTCAAAAATCTAAAACGCTATATCTCGGATGAACCTCTCGAAAATGTAATAGACTGGCAAAAGGGTTATTAGAAAAGGGGAAGCGCTGAAGGTCCATATTTAACTGTAGAGGTCGTGGTTCTATGAAAAATAGTTTCAGAATCGGGATCGACTTGGGAGGTAGTAAAATCGAATGCATACTGCTAGCCCCAGACGGTCAAGAAATAAAACGGGAGCGAATATCAGCTCCCCAAGGGAGCTACCGTAGCACAGTCGAAGCCGTAATATCGTTAATAAGAAACGCCGAGAAGCTCACCGAAACCACGCCAAGCGTTGGGATGGGTATCCCCGGGTCTTTATCAAAAAAAACTAACTTAGTACGCAATGCGAACTCTACATGGTTAATAGGGAAACCACTGAAAACTGACATAGAAAACATTCTAGAGCGCCCTATTTTATTAGAGAACGATGCAAATTGCTTTGCAGTTTCAGAAGCCGTAGACGGGAAAGGTATGCAAGAACAAATTGTATTCGGTATCATTCTTGGTAGCGGAGTTGGAGCTGGTTTAGTTATTGACAATAAATTATGCAAAGGGGCTAACGATATATGCGGAGAATGGGGACATAACCCCATTCCCTGGCCCAAGCACAGCGAATTACCCGGAGACTCATGCTATTGTGGAAAAAAAGGTTGCCTCGAAACGTTTTTGTCAGGACCCGCATTAGAAAAATTGTACCACAAAAGAAACCCCGAGAGACTAAGCCCCCCCCAAATCGCAGCCCGCGCCTTATCTGGAGATATAGATGCGGAGACTACATTAAGAGAATATGAGAACCGACTGGCACGAGCACTGTCTCAAGTAATCAATATCCTTGACCCCCATGTTATAGTAATTGGCGGAGGGCTTTCTAACATACAACGGCTTTACCAGAATGTCCCGAAGATCTGGGAAAAGTATATTTTTTCTGAGAATGTATCAACGCGCCTTTTACCTGCAGCTCACGGTGATTCTAGCGGAGTAAGAGGCGCCGCATGGCTCTGGAATCAACAAAGATAATGAGAAAGTGAGTGGTCTAATTAATTGAATAATTCAAGCAAAATTGAGTACAGCCCGTCATTGTGCCGAGATTGTTTTTCTTGCAAAAATAAAGCCGCTTCGTTTTCTTGCCGTTTTTGTGGATCACCCCGTGTGTTGAAACACGATGAACTACACAAGTTGACCATTGCGCACATAGACTGCGATGCCTTCTACGCTAGCGTTGAAAAACGGGATAACCCCAGTCTAAATGATAAAGCTGTTATAATAGGCGGCGGGAAAAGAGGCGTAGTTTCCGCTGCCTGCTATATAGCTAGGATACAAGGCGTGCACTCTGCAATGCCTATGTTTCAGGCTATAAAAAAATGCCCTAACGCCGTTGTAATCCCACCGAATATGAAAAAATATTCGGAGGTTAGTCGAGCAATTCGTTCCCTTATGTTAAATACTACACCACTGGTGGAACCAATCTCCATAGATGAAGCCTTTCTTGATCTGAGTGGCACCCAACGCCTGCACAACTCCTCTGCAGCAACCACCTTAGCCCGTCTCGCCGCAATGATCCAAGGCCACGTCGGAATAACCGTTTCAATAGGATTGAGTTACAATAAATTCTTAGCGAAAATAGCGTCGGATCTGGACAAACCAAATGGGTTCAGCGTTATTGGCAAGAAAAATATTAAAACCTTTCTATCCAAATATCCTGTGGAGACTATTTGGGGCGTTGGGGAGAAACTAAAAACCAAATTGGCTCGGGATGGCATCCATACAATAAGGCATCTACAAACTAAAAGCGAAGCCTACTTGAAAGAACGTTACGGAGTAATTGGTCTTCGGCTCTCCACGTTTTCGAACGGGATAGACGACCGACAGGTGATTTCCAGTTCACAACCCAAGAGCATATCTAAAGAAACTACATTCGATTCTGACTTATTTAGTTTAGAAAGTATGAGTCCCATTCTCTGGAAACTATGTGAATCTATAGCCGTACGTATGAAAAATAGCGGTGTGAGTGCGAAAGTTATAACCTTGAAATTGAAAACAACAAATTTTCGAATTGTAACTCGTCGCATAACTCTCAGTAACCCAACACAATTGGCGGACGTCTTGTACAAATCATCGCTAGCGCTTCTTAATAATGAAGTTGGTCCCAAATATAGGTTAATGGGTGTCGGTATATCATCTTTTCATAGTGCCGAGGCTGCCGATCCAGTTGATTTTCTTAACCCAGATTTAAAGAGACAAAAGCAGCTGGAATCAACAATCGACAAAATACGGGATAAACTTGGAGATAACGTTATCAAACGAGGGCGCGCACTAGAACACTAGCTCCCTGAATCAACAGAAGACCGTCGCCACAAAACATCTTGGTTAGCAAACCGGCGCCTCAATCATCTCGAGGCGAAGTAGGTCGACGCGCAGAGAAAACTGTTCATAATCTAATATCAAGCCGCTTGCAATTCCATTAGGGTGTATATGTAAAGTAATCTCGTAATCAGGCTGGATCCCTTTATTATCAACCGAAAAGAATGCCATCCTGACAGGCCAATACTCTCGATACTTCAACTGCTTAAATCGCCCTTTCAGCATACTCCGTGATCCAATCACGCTGCTAACAAAAGAAGCGGTTTCCAGTTTGCTGCCATCAAAAACCGGCATCGAGACGATCTTTTGGCCTGACTCAGCGGCGTCTATTAGAGCAAAGGTATGATGAGAAGGAAATATAGTTTCACGCGGGAGCTCAAGATCAAGCTTCCGCGGC
Organism: uncultured Nisaea sp.; assembly: GCA_964342575.1. Classification (GTDB taxonomy): domain Bacteria; phylum Pseudomonadota; class Alphaproteobacteria; order Thalassobaculales; family Thalassobaculaceae. The sequence goes on from CAYFGZ010000029.1 coordinate 31,510, forward strand.
TTATGAAACTTGGCTACCCCTTTACTAGCTTCCCTCAGATAAGACGCCTCACCTTCCACGAAAGATTCACTTTCACCAGCACTAGTATTTCTAACGAAAAACTTGTAATGGTCTCCATCTTTGCTTTCCCAAGAGCTGAGTAACGTATTGGAATTAGTAGTTCTGCCATCCTCCCAATGGTACCTCATTATGTAACGTTGTTCCACCACCCAACCATCACATATCACTCGCCATTCAAACACCATTCGGCCATCAACATCCATGATAGCCGAGCCTCGTTTAATTTTAGTAGTACTCATTTCATAAAAAGCACGATGAGGCTGAAACTTTACAGCCGCCGATTCAGACGAAACAAATTCAATAGAACAAAAGAAAAGAAGAACAGAATTTGCAATGATTGGTACTGATGTAAAAGCGCGAAACACAGCCATTCTCCGTTACTTAGAAAGCCCGAAATAGGATACTATTTTTTAAGACCATTAGATACTGCCTTAACTAGATACTGCAACATCGCTACGACTTCACTTTTTTATGAGTTTAGGCATCTTTACGCGCATAAATCATGCCGTATATCGCCCAATCTAAAAGATAGGTGAATAAATAGTAAATTTTAGACTAATTTTCTATTATTTAGTTGATGGAAATTCGGCAAAAATACGTTTTCTAAAAAAATATCATTATTTTTTCTCCGCTAAACTTCAGAATTTAGATATTGGCACGACTATTGCGTTTATTTCTAAAACGTTCACAAAATGCCAGGTTTCAAATATGAAAACGAGTGATTTAACCGAAAGTGCGTCCGGACACAAAGTATCAACGCCTAGTTTAAGAAGCGCCAAGCTAAATAGCATAATTTCCCATGTTTCGGATGTCATCCAAGATGAACGTTCTCACGACGGGAAATTAGATACGGATAGTGAAGCTGGCCGAGCTCTTTATCTAGCATTAGTTGCAATGACGGAAGCTGAAAAACGGATAGACAGACAGCAGAAGAGAATCAAATACCTGGAGGGTTTATCTATAACTGACGAACTGACCAAACTTTTAAATAGAAGAGGATTCTTAGCACAGCTCAAAGCAGCACTTGCATTGGCGAAACGTCAAAAAACTGGGGGTTCTTTAGTACTGCTAGACTTAGATAAATTTAAAACAGTCAATGACCAAT